>JANQXJ010000115.1 GCA_030729445.1 Limnohabitans sp.
GGTCGGTGGCCTGGCGCAGGCAAGCACGCAGGAAGGTGTCGTTTTGGAGGGGGGCGAATGCCGACGAAGACGCGGTGGCGTTGGAGCTTGTATTCATCTCGTTATTTTCGCAGGCTCACAGAGTCTGGTCCAGAGCAAGTCGCCTACAAGTTCCAAATCGCCTGCTTCAAGTTGCGGTGAGTACAACAACCATTCAAACAGCGATCGGACTGACATGCCAACGCGGCTGTGCGTGTTGTTCGCGTGGTTACGCTCCTCGCAGGCCAAGGCCTACTTGGCAAACACAAGCCACCAGATCGCCCACTTGACCATGCGTTGTCTGACTTGTCTGGTCTGATGGCTTGCATCCAAGCAGCTCGCCTTTGGCGCTGAAAAACGGTCGGCTTTGAAATGTGCTGAGCGGCTGGATCAACCCGTGTCTTCATGAACGGGTCAAAGTGAAATGAAGAGAAGCGATTGACAGTGTCCATCCCCTTTAAAATGAGCCATGATCAATCGAAAAGGCATCATCCTCGCAGGCGGCTCCGGCACCCGCTTGTACCCCGTGACCCAAGCGGTCAGCAAGCAGCTCATGCCGGTGTACGACAAGCCCATGGTCTATTACCCGCTGTCCACGCTCATGCTGGCGGGCATTCGTGATGTGTTGCTGATCAGCACGCCACAAGACACACCGCGTTTTACCGAATTGCTGGGCGATGGCAGCCAGTGGGGCATGAACATCCAGTACGCGGTGCAGCCCAGCCCCGATGGCCTGGCGCAAGCCTTCATCATCGGCCGGGACTTTGTGGGCCAGGACCCCAGCGCCCTGGTGTTGGGCGACAACATTTATTACGGCCACGACCTGGTCAAGCTGCTGGCCAGTGCCCATGCCCGCACCAGCGGCGCGAGCGTGTTTGCCTACCATGTGCACGACCCTGAGCGTTATGGCGTGGTCGATTTTGATGCGTCTTTTCGGGCCTTGTCGATCGAAGAAAAACCCAAAGTGCCGAAAAGCAATTTCGCGGTCACCGGCCTTTATTTTTACGACCAACAGGTGTGCGACATCGCCGCCGACATCCGGCCCTCACCTCGGGGTGAGCTCGAAATCACCGACGTGAACAAGCGCTACCTGGAGCTGGGCCAGCTGAACGTGGAAATCATGGGCCGCGGTTATGCCTGGCTGGACACCGGCACACACGACAGCTTGCTCGAAGCGGCGGGCTTTATTGCCACCTTGCAAAAGCGCCAGGGGCTGATGGTGGCTTGTCCGGAGGAGATCGCGTTCCATCAAAAATGGATCGATGCCGCTGCGGTTCAAAAGCTGGCCGCGCCTTTGGCCAAAAATGGTTACGGCCAATACCTCTTGAATTTGCTCAAATAATGCCCTACACCGTCACACCCACCGCCATCCCTGAAGTGCTGATTCTGGAGCCTCAGGTGTTTGGTGATGCCCGGGGTTTTTTCTTCGAGTCTTTCAACCAGCGCGACTTTGCTGACAAAACCGGCGTGGACCTGAGCTTTGTGCAGGACAACCACAGCAAGTCGGCCCAAGGGGTGCTGCGCGGTTTGCACTACCAGATCCAGCACCCGCAGGGCAAGCTGGTGCGGGTGGTTCAAGGTCAGGTGTTCGATGTGGTGGTGGACCTGCGCCAAAGCTCGCCCACCTTGGGTCAATGGGTGGGGGTGTACCTCGACGCACAAAAACACCAGCAGTTGTGGGTCCCGCCGGGTTTTGCACACGGCTTTGTGGTGCTGAGTGAAACGGCCGAGTTTTTGTACAAAACCACCGATTACTGGTACCCCGCCCACGAACGCAGCTTGCGTTGGGACGATCCCACCGTGGGCATAGATTGGCCCATGCACGGGCAGCCCCTGCTGGCGGCCAAAGACGCTGCAGCGGCGCTGTGGGCCGAGGCTGAAAAGTTCGCTTGAAGTTGACACGGGCTGGCCACTCGGCCCAGCCCTTTTAATAGCCCTTGGGATTTTGTGATTGCCAGCGCCAGGCGTCCTGGCACATGCGTTCCACGCCCAGCTGAGCCTGCCAACCCAGGGCTTCACGTGCCAGCGTGGTGTCGGCGTAGCAGGCCGCCACATCGCCCGGGCGGCGGTCCACAAAGCGGTAAGGCACAGGCACACCGGTCACGCGGGCAAAGGTGTCGGCCAACTCCTGCACACTCACGCCTCGCCCGGTGCCCAGGTTGACGGTGATGCTGGTTTGACGCTCTTGAAGGTAATTGAGTGCGGCCAAATGCCCCTGCGCCAAGTCGACCACATGGATGTAATCACGCACGCCCGTGCCGTCGGTTGTGGGGTAGTCGCGGCCAAAGATGCTCAGGAATTCGCGTTGGCCCACCGCCACTTGGGTGATGAAGGGCATCAGGTTGTTGGGGATGCCGTTTGGGTGCTCACCGATGGTGCCGCTGATGTGCGCCCCCACCGGATTGAAGTAGCGCAAGATGGCCACCTGCCAGCGCGGGTCAGACACCTGCAGGTCGCGCAGAATGTCCTCGCACATGAGTTTGGTGCGGCCATAGGGGTTGGTCACCTGCAGTCGGCTGTTCTCGGTGATGGGCACCTGTTCAGGGTCGCCATACACGGTGGCAGACGAGCTGAACACGATGCGCCGCACACCGGCCCGGTCCATGGCTTGCAGCAGGGTCAGGGTGCTGCCCACGTTGTTGTCAAAGTAGCGCACAGGCTGGGACACCGATTCGCCCACAGCCTTGAGACCCGCAAAATGGATCACGCCATCAATGGGCTGCTCGTTAAAGAGTTGGTCGAGCGCAGCACCATCGCGCACATCGGCTTGTACAAACCGGAAGTTGGGATTGGCCAGTTTTTCAATGCGCTCGAGCACTGCGATGCTGCTGTTGCACAGGTTGTCCACGATGAACACCTGGTGCCCTGCGTTCAACAGTTCCACAACGGTGTGCGAGCCGATGTAGCCCGCACCGCCTGTGACAAGGATGTTGCTCATAGGATCAGACCACCACCTTGATTTGGGCCGCTGCAGCCCGTGCGCGTTGCAAGGCATTCGGGCCTTGGGCCAGCGCCACCGCCATGCGGCGGTAGGGGCGGGTGGTGGGTTTGCCAAAAATGCGCACGTCCACCCCTGGCTCGCTCAGTGCGGCTTCCACGCCGGTGAAGGTCGGGTTTTGACCGTCTTTGTCCGCCAGCACCACGGCGCTGGCGCCTTCCACGCAGTCGATGCGGGGAATTGGCAGACCCAAAATGGCACGGGCGTGCAGGTCGAATTCGCTCAGGTTCTGGCTGGTCAGTGTGACCATGCCGGTGTCGTGGGGTCGGGGGCTCAGCTCGCTGAAGATGACTTCGTCTTTCGTCACAAAAAACTCCACCCCAAACAGGCCTGCGCCGCCTAAGTCGTTGGTGACTTTGTCGGCCATCTCTTGTGCGGCTTGGATTTGCGCGGGTGTCATGCCCTGCGGCTGCCAGCTGTATTGGTAGTCACCGCGTTCTTGCACATGGCCAATCGGCGGGCAAAACAGGGTGGGGCCTTTTCGTTGGCGCACGGTGAGCAGGGTGATTTCAAACTCGAAGTGGATGAACTCTTCGACGATGACTTTTTGGCGATCGCCGCGCATGCCTGCGCAGGCGTAGTCCCAGCTGGTTTGCACATCGGCGGCCGTCTTGGCCACGCTCTGGCCTTTGCCTGATGAGCTCATCACCGGTTTGATGACCACCGGAAAACCAATCTCGGTGGCACAAGCCAGCAGCTCGGCGGCCGAGTCAGCGTAGGCAAATTTGGCAGTGCGCACGCCCAGGCCCACGGCCACATCGCGGATGCGGTCGCGGTTCATGGTCAGGTTGGCCGCGCGGGCGCTGGGGATGACTTCAAAACCTTCTTTTTCCACATCGAGCAGCACTTCGGTGCGGATGGCTTCGATCTCGGGGACGATCAGGTCGGGCTGGTGCTGGGCAATGGCGGCACGCAGCGCGATTTCGTCGAGCATGCTGAAAACACAAAATTCATCGGCCACTTGCATGGCGGGCGCCCCGGCATAACTGTCGCAGGCCACCACATGGCAGCCCAGGCGCTTGGCGCTGATGACGAATTCTTTGCCGAGTTCCCCGGAGCCCAAAAGCAGTATTTTTTTCATGCTCAGGCCTTTTGAAAGTCTGCGTAGATCGCTTGCATTTGCCCTTGGGTCAATCGGTTGCCGTGTTGGCTGACCACGGCAGCCGCGGTGCGGTTGGCCAATGCGGCCGATTGCGCAGGCGTGTGGCCGTGGGTGATGCCATACAAAAAGGTGCCCGCAAACATGTCGCCTGCGCCGTTGGTGTCCACCGCCTGGGCGGGCACCGCGGGCACGTCGGTGCGGCGATCGCCTTGCAGCACGATGCAACCTTGGGGTCCACGCGTCAGACACACGGTTTTGGCCAATGGGCTCAGTTGGGCGAGGATGGCGTCCAGCTCGGTGGTGCCGCACCAGGTTTGTGCTTCTTCTTCGTTGGCAAACAAATAGTCCAGACCATCTCCGAGCATGGCTTCAAGGCCTGCTTTACAAAAGTTGATCATGCTCACATCGCTGAGCGTCAGCGCGGTTTGCACCTTGTGCTCGATGGCGATCTGGCGACCTTTCACAGCGGCCTCGAGGCCCGTGGGAGAAGCGGCCAGGTAGCCTTCCATGTAATAAATCTTGGACTTGGCGATGTCCTGTGGGTGCAGGGCGGTGGCGTCGAGTTGCGATGTCGCGCCGAGGAAGGTGCACATGCTGCGCTCGGCATCGGGCGTGACCAGCACCATGCAGCTGCCGGTTTGGCCTTCGGTGGGGCGGGTGTGGGTGAGGTTGGTCGCCACGCCGTTGGTTTGCAGGTCTTGGGTGTAGTAAGCGCCCAATTCGTCATCGGCTACGCGGCACGAATAAAACGCT
>JANQXJ010000116.1 GCA_030729445.1 Limnohabitans sp.
CCTTGCGGGAAGTTGTAGGTGCGGATGCGGTCCGAGCGGTCGCCGCTGCCGATCAGGCTTTTGCGCTCGGCCGCGTCTTTGGCGGCGCGTTCGGCCCGGTCTTTTTCCTGGATGCGGGCCGTCAGCACCTTGAGGGCTTGGGCCTTGTTGCTGTGCTGGCTGCGGCCGTCTTGGCACTCGGCCACGATGCCGGTGGGCAAGTGGGTGATGCGCACGGCCGAGTCGGTTTTGTTGATGTGCTGCCCGCCCGCGCCGCTGGCGCGGTAGGTGTCGATGCGCAGGTCCGACGGATTGATCTTGATCGCCTCGGCCTCGTCCGGCTCGGCCAGCACCGCCACGGTGCAGGCGCTGGTGTGGATGCGGCCTTGGGTTTCGGTGGCGGGCACGCGCTGCACCCTGTGGCCACCGGATTCGAACTTGAGTGCACCATACACGCCATCGCCCGATGTGCTGCCGTCGATGCGCACCACGACTTCTTTGTAGCCGCCCAGCTCGCTCACCGATTCCGACACGATCTCGCACCGCCAGCCCTGGCTTTCAGCGTAGCGCGTGTACATCCGCAGCAAGTCGCCTGCGAACAGGGCCGACTCGTCGCCCCCAGTGCCGGCCCGGATTTCGACAAACGCCGGGCGGGCATCGTCCGGGTCTTTGGGCAACAGCATGCGCTGCAGCTCAGCCTCCAGACTTTCCAGCTCGGCGCTGGCGCTGGCCGCTTCTTCTTCGGCCATCTCGCGCATGTCTTCCTCATCGAGCATGGCTTGTGCGGCGGCCAGGTCCGCGTTGCGCTGCTGAAAGCGGGCAAAACGCGAGGCCACAGCGCTGACCTCGGCATGTTCGCGTGAGAGCTTCAGGAACTGCGTCATGTCGGCCATGATGTCTTCGCGGGACAGCAAAAAGTCCAGCTCGGTCAAGCGCAGGGCGTAGCGTTCGAGTTGTTGGATGAGAAAAGGTTTCATGCGGGCGGGAACGGTTTAGGGCTTGGGTCGCGGCGCTGGCCCTGAGGCGGGGCAGACGCTGCAGGCAGCCGGGACAGAGAGGTTGTCGGTGCGCAAGCCCCGACCTTCTCAGTCAGCCGCTAACGCTCTTTGCGCAAGAAAACGCGCTGCACCGTTTGCATGGTCTGCTCGCGTTGTTCAGGGTCTGCCCCGCGCAGCTCGGCCAGAGCGCCGTGCAGCATCTTCTGGGTCAGGCCCTTGGACAAAGCCTCCATCACGGCAATGGGGTCGTCGCCCCGGGCCAGCAACTTACGGGCGCGGGCCAGTTCGGCTTCGCGCCAAGCGTCGGCCTGGTTTTGCAGTTGCTGGATCAGGGGCACGGCGCCGCGCTGGCCCATCCAGTGCATGAAGCTTTGCACGCCAGCATCGATGATGACCTCGGCTTCGGCCACGGCCGCTTGGCGGTGGGCCTGGCCGGTTTGCACCACGCTGGCCAGGTCGTCCACGGTATAGAGGTAGACGTCTTCCAGCGACTTGACTTCGGGTTCGATGTCACGCGGCACCGCCAGATCAACCATGAACATGGGGCGGTGTTTGCGTTTTTTCAGAGCCCGTTCGACCGCGCCCAAGCCAATCAGGGGCAAGGTGCTGGCGGTGCAACTGATGACAGCGTCGAATTCGTGCAAGCGCTCGGGCAGGTCGGCCAGGGGCATGACATCGGCCCCAAAGCGGTGGGCCAGCAATTCGGCGCGGTCCAGGCTGCGGTTAGCGATCACCATGCCTTTGGGCTGCTTGGCTGCAAAGTGTGTGGCCACCAACTCGTTCATTTCACCCGCGCCGACAAACAGGATGCGGATGTCTTGCAGGTTTTCGAACAGCTGGCTGGCCAATCGTACCGAGGCGGCGGCCATGCTGATGGAGTGGGCCCCGATTTCGGTGGAGCTGCGCACTTCCTTGGCCACGGCAAAGCTGCGCTGGAAAAGTTGGTTCAGAGTGCTGCCCAGAGCACCCGCTTGTTCGGCGGCGCGCACGGCATCTTTGAGCTGACCCAGAATTTGGGCCTCGCCCAGCACCATGGAGTCGAGGCCGCTGGCCACACGGAAAGCATGGCGGGCGGCTTCGTTGCCTTCGAGCAAGTAGGTGTGGGCGTGCAGCTCCGTCGCGCTCACGCCACCGGTTTGGGCCAACCAACGCAGGGTGTCGTTGGTGGCGGCCTGCTCTGCAGCGCAATAAATTTCGGTGCGGTTGCAGGTCGACAAAATAGCCGCTTCGGGCTCTTGCGAAATGCGTTGGGACAGGTCACGGCGCAGGCCTTGCAGGGTGGGGACCAGTTTGTCCACGGCGAACGCAAACCGACCGCGCAGATCCAGCGGTGCAGTGGTGTGGTTCAAACCCAGGGTCCATACAGGCATGAGGGGCATTATAGGCACGACCTGTCAACTTTGCTTGACACAATCGGGGTGTGAAAAGTAGACGTGGTTTTGCATGCACAATTTCAGCTCCGGAGCTCTTGGGCGCGTCCGGAACCTTCGGAGTGATGCTTCATGACGTTTTGGCAACTGGCTGTGCACCTCTTCAGTTTTGCACTGCCTGCTTTGGCAATGGCCTTGTTCATGCCTTTGGCCGGGCGCTGGGTCATGGGACCAAGCCGCACGGGCCTGAGCCGCCGCATGGGAGTGCAGGCCCTGAGCGGGCTGGTGGTGCTGGTGGGTGGGCTGCTGCTGCACGGGCAGGACGGCAAGATGAGCACATACATTGCCTTGGTGCTGGTGGCCGCGACGACCGAGTGGCTGATGCAGCGGGGCTGGGCCACCAAATAAGACCGCCTTGAAGACCGTTCTGTGTGGGCCCTATGCCCCTTGTTTTTAAATGGTCCCTGGTTTTAACCCGGGCTGAACAGATCCACCCGGTCGGTGATGATGCCGTCGGTGCTCAGGGCCAGCAGGTGCTGTGCAGCCCAGTCGTCGTTGACGGTGTAGCTCAGACACCGCATGCCTGCGTTGTGGACTTGGGCCACGGTGGCCGCATCCCACAGCGCGTAGTTGGCCACCACGGCCACGCATTCGAGCTCTTGGGCTTTTTCAAACCATCCGGACCACAGCGTGTCGACCAGCAGGCCGCGAGGCAGCTCGGGTGCCGCAGCTTTTGCAGCCGCTAATGCATCGGGTTTGAATGAGGTCAACACTGGCGCAACGGCAGCACCCGCCCACAGGCGGGCGGCCAAGCGGGCCACGGCCTCGCCTGTGGCGTCTTCGGTGCCTGGCGTGGGTTTGATTTCAATGTTGAGCATGTGGTCGTTGGTGAGGCAAAACCGGGCCAGTGCTTCGAGTGTGGGCAGGGCCTCGCCCGCAAAGGTGCGCGAATGCCAGCTGCCCGCATCCAGATGCGACAGCGCATGCCAAGGCAGATCGCCGCCAATGCCTTGACCGTTGGTGGTGCGCTCCAGCGTGGCGTCGTGCATCAAGAACACTACGCCGTCGGCGCTGAGTTTGGCGTCGCACTCGAACATGCGGTAGCCGAAAGAGGCACCCAGCCGGAAGGCGGCCAGTGTGTTTTCTGGGGCGAGCTTGCCTGCCCCCCGGTGCGCGATCCAGCGCGGGTAGGGCCAAGGTTGGAATGTTTGCAGCAACATATTAGTAGCAGCATAAAACAAGCAAAAATCACCATGTGTCAGTTCAGTCAGGTGCCCCCACCCCCGGCGCGTGTTTGTTGCACTGCGGTAACATTCAGCCTCAGCCGGTTTGACATTGGTTTCGGGTCTGGCTGACAGCGTCTTCAGCGACGCCTTTGATTGCGCCACCCCCATGAATGCTCCCACCACGCTCCAACTTTTGATGCAGGCTGACGCAGACGCGCCGCGCTTGCGCGAGATTCCTTACAACTACACCAGTTTTTCAGACCGTGAAATCGTGCTGCGTTTGCTGGGTGAGTCGGCTTGGGATCTGCTGAACCAGCTCAGACAAGAGCGCGGCACGGGCCGATCAGCTCGGATGTTGTACGAAGTGCTGGGTGACATCTGGGTGGTCGAGCGCAACCCCTATTTGCAGGACGACCTGCTGGACAACCCGGCCCGCCGCAAATTGCTGGTCGAAGCCTTGCAGCACCGCCTGGGCGAAGTGCAAAAGCGCCGCACCCCCGAGGCCGACACGGCCCGCGATGCCTTGGTGGGCCAATTGCTGGCCATGGCCACACAGGCCGTGACGCAGTTCAGTGAACGCTTCACCCGCATGGCCAAGCTGCGCAGCCAGGTGCAAAAGACCTTGGGCCGCCTGACGGCCAAGGACAACATCAAGTTCGATGGTCTCTCGCGCGTGAGCCATGTGACCGATGCGACCGACTGGCGCGTGGAATACCCCTTTGTGGTGCTGACGCCTGACTCTGAGGTCGAAATGGCTGGGCTGGTCAAAGGCTGTATCGACCTGGGCTTGACCATCGTCCCACGCGGCGGCGGCACGGGTTACACCGGCGGCGCTATTCCCTTGACCTGGAAGAGCGCGGTCATCAACACCGAAAAGCTCGAAGCCATGACCGAGGTCGAGATGGTCGACCTGCCCGGTATTGCCCACAAAATTCCGACCATCTACACCGAAGCCGGTGTGGTGACCCAGCGTGTGGCCGATGCGGCCGAGCGCGGCGGATTTGTATTTGCGGTGGACCCAACTTCGGCCGAAGCCAGCTGCGTGGGCGGCAACATCGCCATGAACGCGGGTGGCAAAAAAGCGGTGTTGTGGGGCACGGCGCTCGACAACCTGGCCAGCTGGCGCATGGTCACGCCCGACGCCGAATGGCTGGATGTGGTGCGCATGGACCACAACATGGGCAAGATCCACGATGCCGAGGTCGCCACTTTTGAGCTGCGTTACTTCAAGGCCGACGGCAAAACCCCGATCCGCACCGAAACCTTGGTGATCCCGGGCAAGACTTTCCGCAAGGAAGGCCTGGGCAAGGACGTGACCGACAAGTTTTTGAGCGGCCTGCCCGGCGTGCAAAAAGAAGGCTGCGATGGCCTGATCACCAGCGCCCGTTGGGTCGTGCACCGCATGCCCACCCACACCCGCACCGTGTGCATGGAGTTCTTTGGCCACGCCCGCGAGGCCGTGCCCAGCATCGTCGAGATCAAAGACTTCATGTTTGCCGAGCAAAAGCGCACCGGCACCGTGATGGCGGGTCTGGAGCACCTGGACGACCGTTATTTGCGCGCCGTGGGTTACTCCACCAAGAGCAAGCGCGGCGGTTTCCCCAAGATGGTGCTGATCGGTGACATTGCGGGCGACAACGCCGACGATGTGGCCAAGGCGACCAGCGAGATCGTGCGCATCGCCAATTCGCGCAGCGGCGAAGGCTTCATCGCCATCAGCCCCGAGGCGCGCAAAAAGTTCTGGCACGACCGCAAAAAGACGGCGGCTATTTCGCGCCACACCAACGCCTTTAAAGTCAACGAAGACGTGGTCATTCCGTTGCCGCGCATGGCCGAGTACACCGACGGCATCGAGCGCATCAACATCGAGCTGAGCCTGCGCAACAAGCTGCAGTTTTGCCGTGAGTTGGAAGATTTTCTGCAAAAGGGCAACCTGCCCCTGGGCAAGCAAGACGACGCCAGCGACATCCCGTCGGCCGAGTTGCTGGAAGACCGTGTGGCGCAAGCCTTGGCGGTGGTGCGCGAGGTGCAGGCCCAATGGCAAGGCTGGTTGAATGATGTGGACGCGCTGTTTCCTCAGCTGCAAGAGCACAGCCTGCGGGCCAGCTGGAAGACACAAATCCGCCCGGCGTTCCAGAACATCTTCTCCGGCTCAGCTTTCCTGCCGATCCTGACCGAAGTCACGGCCATTCACCAGCGCGTGCTCAAAGGCCGCGTGTGGGTGGCGCTGCACATGCACGCCGGTGACGGCAATGTGCACACCAACATCCCGGTCAACTCCGACAACTACGAGATGCTGCAGACCGCGCACGAAGCGGTGGCCCGCATCATGGTTTTGGCCCGCAGCCTGGACGGCGTGATCTCGGGCGAACACGGCATTGGCATCACCAAGCTGGAGTTTTTGACCGACGCCGAGTTGGCCAACTTCACCGCCTACAAAGCGAAAGTGGACCCCGAAGGGCGCTTCAACAAAGGCAAGCTGCTGCGTGGCGCGGCCCTGACGGGCTTGGGCGACGACGTGCACGCCGCTGACTTGACGCACGCCTACACCCCCAGCTTTGGCCTGATGGGCCACGAGTCGCTGATCATGCAGCAGTCGGACATTGGCGAGATTGCTGCCAGCGTGAAAGACTGCCTGCGCTGCGGCAAGTGCAAGCCCGTGTGCGCCACGCATGTGCCGCGTGCCAATTTGCTCTACAGCCCGCGCAACAAAATATTGGCAACTTCTTTGCTGGTCGAGGCGTTCTTGTACGAAGAGCAAACCCGCCGGGGCATCTCGATCAAGCATTGGCAGGAATTTGAAGATGTGGCAGACCACTGCACCGTCTGCCACAAGTGCCTGTCACCTTGCCCGGTCAACATCGATTTTGGTGAAGTGTCCATGAACATGCGCAATCTGCTGCGCAAGATGGGGCAAAAAAGCTTCCGTCCCGGCAACGCAGCGGCCATGTTCATGCTCAACGCCACCAACCCCGAGACCATCAAGCTCGCGCGTGCCGCCATGGTGGGCGTGGGCATGCGTGCGCAGCGCTTTGTGGCTGGTTTGCTCAAGGGCGTGGCCCGCAAGCAAACAAGCGCACCGCCCGCCTCGGTGGGCAATGCGCCCATCAAAGAGCAGGTGATCCACTTCATCAACAAAAAAATGCCGGGCAACTTGCCCAAGAAAACCGCGCGGGCTTTGCTGGACATCGAAGACAACGACTACGTGCCCATCATCCGCGACCCGAAGGCCACCACTTCCGAGTCAGAAGCGGTGTTTTACTTCCCCGGTTGTGGCTCGGAGCGACTGTTCAGCCAAGTGGGTCTGGCCACCCAAGCCATGCTCTGGCATGTGGGTGTGCAGACCGTGTTGCCGCCGGGCTACTTGTGCTGCGGTTACCCGCAAAAGGGATCGGGCCAGTTTGACAAGGCCGAGAAGATCATCACCGACAACCGCGTGCTGTTCCACCGCGTGGCCAACACGCTCAACTACCTGGACATCAAGACCGTGGTGGTGAGCTGCGGCACCTGTTATGACCAGCTGCAGGGCTACCAGTTCGACAAGATTTTCCCCGGCTGCCGCATCATCGACATCCACGAGTTCCTGCTTGAAAAAGGCATGAAGCTTGACGCGGGCGGCGCCTACCTGTACCACGACCCTTGCCACAGCCCCATGAAGCAGCAAGAGCCCATGAAGACCGTGAAGGCCTTGATGGGTGACAACGTGCTGGAGAGCAAACGCTGCTGCGGCGAATCGGGCACGTTGGGTGTGACGCGTCCGGACATCTCGACCCAGGTGCGCTTTCGCAAGGAAGAAGAGCTGCTCAAAGGCGAAGCCGCTTTGCGAAGCAGTGGTGCGCTGGCGCCTCAGGCTAACGTGAAAATCCTGACCAGTTGCCCCAGCTGCCTGCAAGGCTTGTCCCGCTTTGGCGACGACATGAAAAACGGCCTGCTCGAAGCCGACTACATCGTGGTCGAAATGGCCAAGCACATCTTGGGCGAAGAATGGATGCCCGAGTACGTGAGTGCGGCCAATGCGGGCGGCATTGAGCGCGTGCTGGTGTAAGCCCAGCGCGCAACCCGACAGCAAGATTTGGAAAGCAAAAGATGGCCGGATTGAAAAAAGACATGCCCCACCCCGAGTCGCTGACCCTGCACGGTCAAACCCGGGTGCTGGAGATCGGGTTTTCTGATGGGGCGCATTTTCGCATTCCATTTGAGCTGATGCGCGTGTACTCGCCCTCGGCCGAGGTGCAAGGCCACGGCCCGGGCCAAGAAGTGCTGCAAACCGGCAAGCGCGAGGTCGGCATTGCCGAGATTGAGCCTGTGGGCAATTACGCCGTGAAACCCACCTTCACCGATGGTCACGAGTCCGGTCTGTTCACTTGGGAGTACCTTTACTTTCTGGGCGACCAGGAAGCGGCTCTCTGGAAACAGTACGAAGACCGCCTGCAAGCGGCGGGCATGAGCCGCGATGCACCCATGGTCGAAGCCGCTGCGGGCGGCAGCTGCGGTCACAAGCATTGAGAAAGTTGTCATGAGCAGCACCCACTTCGGTTTCAAAACTGTCGACGAGAGCGAGAAAGCCAAGCATGTGCGTGGCGTGTTCGACTCGGTCGCGTCCAAATACGACGTGATGAACGACCTGATGTCCATGGGCTTGCACCGCGTTTGGAAGGCCTACACCGTGCAGGTGGCCAACCTCAAAGAGGGCGATCAGGTGTTGGACATCGCAGGCGGGACGGGCGACTTGTCCATGGCTTTTGCCAAAAAAGTGGGGGCCACGGGCCGTGTGGTGCACACCGACATCAACGAGGCCATGTTGAGCACTGGGCGTGACCGCTTGGTGGACCATGGTTTGGCTCTGCCTACTTTGGTGTGTGATGCCGAAAAATTGCCCTTTCCAGATGGCCACTTCAACGTGGTCAGCGTGGCCTTTGGCTTGCGCAACATGACGCACAAGGATGTGGCGTTGAAGGAAATGTGCCGGGTGCTCAAGCCGGGCGGGAAATTGTTGGTTTTGGAGTTTTCCAAAGTGGCCAAACCCTTGGAAAAGGCCTACGACTGGTACAGCTTCAAGATCCTGCCTCAATTGGGCAAATTGGTGGCGGGCGACGCCGACAGCTACCAGTATTTGGCCGAATCCATTCGCATGCACCCCGGCCAAGAAGACCTGAAAACCCTTATGAAAAATGCCGGATTTGGCCATGTTGATTTTCACAATTTGTCGGCTGGGGTGGTAGCCTTGCACATGGGCATCAAATGTTGAAGCCCGAAAACTGAATTTCCTGAGTTGGAGACACCATGAACAGCAAGTTGATGACACTGATGCTCGCAGGCGTGATGGCCTTGGGCAGCTTGAACGCCGAAGCCGCACGCCGCATGGGCGGTGGCAAGTCGTTTGGCCAGCAGTCAAACCAGGTCACCAAGCGCGACGCCGCGCCTCAAACCCCTGCAGCACCCGCACAAAACGCCGCGCCCACCAGCGCTGCAAAACCAGCTGCCGCGCCAGCCGCCGCAGCGCCTAAGAAGCCTTGGGGTGCGATGTTGGGTGGATTGGCCGCTGGTCTGGGCCTGGCTTGGTTGGCCAGCTCGCTGGGCTTGGGTGAAGCCTTTGGCAACATCCTGATGGCCTTGTTGATTGGCGTTGCCGTCTTGGCCGTCATCGGCATGATCATGCGGGCCCGCCGAGGTGGCGCCTCGCAGATGGGTGGAAATGGTGGCTTGGCTTACCAAGGCGCTGGTGCCTCGGCGGAAAACCCCGCCACGTTCAAGCAATACAGCCCGAACAACGTCGGCAACGACGCATCCGCCCGCCCATGGGAAGGCCAAAATACGCGTTTTGACAGCTCTGCTGCGTCGCAGTCCGCAGGCACTATGATCGGGTCGGGCATCGGTTCAGGCCTGAGTGGCTCGCAAACCTGGGGCATTCCCGCCGGTTTTGACGTGGACAACTTTGTCACGGCCGCCAAGCGCAACTTTGTCACCTTGCAAGACGCTTGGGACCGTTCGGACATCAGCGCTCTGCGTTCCATGATGACGGACGCCATGGTGGTGGAAATTCGTAACCAGCTGTCCGAGCGCGAAGCGCAGTTCCCCGGTCAGCCCAACAAGACCGAAGTGGTCATGCTCGACGCCCAGCTGCTGGGCATTGAAGAGCAGGCTGAAGCCTATCTGGCCAGCGTCGAATTCAACGGCATGATCCGTGAAGACGCGGCTTCCGGCCCCAGCCCATTCCGTGAAGTCTGGAACATGACCAAGTCCAAGCAAGGTGGTGGTTGGTTGGTGGCGGGCGTGCAAGCACTGCAATAAAGCCCGGGCTCCTGGACGGGCCCACACTTTCGGGAATAATCGGGGACTATGGCAACACAGTCCCCTTTTTCATGGGCCGCGCAGGCGCTCCCCGACATGGTCAACCGGCTCGCGGCCAACTTCCAGCCTCCGGCTTGGGTGGTGGACGAGAGTGTTAACCGCCTTGTTTTGTTCCTCAACCATGTGCTGATGAGCGAGCCCGAGGCCATGGCCCGTTTGGCCCGTCAAAAAGGCCAGCGCATCGAGCTGGTCTGGGAGCGCTTGCAACTTCAATTGAGTCCTACCCCCGCAGGCTTGCTTGAGCGAGGCCATTTTGAAGGCTTTGATTTGCGCCTCACGGTGACTGAAGAATCCCCCGTTTCGCTGGCCTCGACGCTGGCGCGGGGCGACAAACCCAAGGTGCGCATCGAAGGCGATGTGCAGCTGGCCGCCGAAGTCAATTGGCTGATCGATCATGTGCGCTGGGATGCCGAAGAAGACTTGGCCCGCCTGATCGGCGACGCCCCCGCGCACACCCTGGCACAAGTTGCCCGTCAGGCCATGACGGCATTGCGCAGTTTTGTCGCCCAGCGACCCGGTACCGGGTTGCGCACGGGCAGCGCAGCATGATGCGCTGGGGCCGTTTCGGGCGGGGTGCCTTCATCGTCTTCATCGTCCTGCGTTATGGCCTGGACGAGTTGGTGCTCTCCAGCTTTCAAAAGCCCTGGATTCGGTTGTTGGCTCGCGTGCTTTCGGTGGGCCGGGATTTGCGCTCACCGCGGGCGGTACGCCTGCGCGAGGCGCTGGAGCGCTTGGGTCCAATCTTTGTGAAGTTTGGCCAGGTGTTGTCCACCCGGCGCGATTTGTTGGCACCCGATGTGGCCGAAGAATTGGCCAAGCTGCAAGACCGGGTGCCTCCGTTCAGTTCGGCCATTGCGGTGGCCTCGATTGAGCGGGCTTTCAACCGCCAAGTCGATGACATCTTTGAAACCTTCGAGCGCGAGCCTGTGGCCAGTGCCTCGATTGCGCAGGTGCACTTTGCCACCTTGCGCGGTAAATCTGGCCATGTGCGCGAAGTGGCCGTGAAGGTCCTGCGCCCGGGCATGCTGCCCGTCATCGACAAAGACCTGAGCCTGATGCGCATGATGGCTGGCTGGGTGGAGAATTTGAGCGCCGATGGCAAACGCTTGAAACCCCGCGAGGTGGTGGCCGAGTTTGACAAATACCTGCACGATGAGCTGGACTTGGTCCGCGAAGCGGCCAATTCCGCGCAGCTGCGCCGCAACATGCAAGGCCTTGATCTGGTGTTGATCCCGGAAATGATCTGGGACTTTTGCCACCCCGAGGTCATCGTCATGGAGCGCATGCACGGCGTGCCCATCAGCCAGGTCGACCGTTTGCGCGAAGCCGGTGTGGACATTCCCAAGCTCGCCCGTGATGGCGTGACCCTGTTTTTCACGCAAGTGTTCCGCGACGGCTTTTTCCATGCCGACATGCACCCGGGTAACATCCAAGTAAGCCTCGCTCCCGAGACCTTTGGCCGCTACATCTCGCTCGACTTTGGGATTGTGGGCACGCTGACCGAGTACGACAAAGAGTACCTGGCGCAAAACTTCACGGCTTTTTTTCGCCGTGATTACAAGCGCGTGGCAGAACTCCACATCGAGTCCGGCTGGGTACCCCCCGAGACGCGGGTCGATGAACTGGAGTCAGCCATTCGAGCGGTTTGTGAGCCCTACTTTGACCGTCCACTCAAGGAAATTTCATTGGGTTTGGTGCTCATGCGCTTGTTCCAGACTTCACGCCGTTTTCAAGTCGAAATCCAGCCGCAACTGGTGCTGTTGCAAAAAACGCTGCTCAACATCGAAGGCTTGGGCCGTGACCTGGACCCCGAGCTGGACCTTTGGAGCACGGCCAAGCCTTTTCTGGAAAAGTGGATGCTGGAGCAAATTGGCCCCAAAAAGTTGTTGGAAGAGCTCAAAGCCCAGGCCCCGCATTACGCCAAACTGCTGCCCCAGTTGCCTCGCTTGCTGCACGAGTATTTGAAACAGCCGCGCCAAAGTGATGAACGCGAGCTGGCCGAGTTGTTGAAAGAGCAACGCAGAACCAACAGATTGCTGCAAACTCTGATCTATGCCGGATTGGGCTTTGTGGTGTCTTTGGTGTTGCTCCAGTTGTGGACCCATTTGTCCTGGCGGATTTAGGCCACTCCAAGCTGTTGCCAACGGGCAAATTATGAAGTGGCGTCAGACCACTTGCCTTATCGTCTCCTGTGAGGGTGGAAGTCAGTTGCGTGCTTTGCGAGCTTGACGAGCGGTGTAAATTCCAAAAGCCACCACAGCCAATGTAACGACCAGCATCAGCAAGGTAGCCGCAGCGTAAATGGAGGGGTTCACGCCACGCCGGGCGTAGCTGAAAATCACCTGCGGCAAAGTGGTCACGCCGGGACCAGACAAGAACTCGGACACCACCACATCGTCAAAAGAAAGTGTGAATGTCAGCAGCCAACCTGCCAGCAAGGCTTGTGAAATGTTGGGTAAAGTCACTAAAAAGAAAACTTGGCTGGGCCGACAACCCAGGTCCATGGCCGCCTCTTCCAATGAACGGTCCATGTCCTTGAGCCGAGATTGGATCACCACAGTGGCGTAGGCCATGCCCAGCAGCACATGGCCGAGCACAATGGTGGTCATCCCGCGGTCTGGCCATCCTAGACTCCGCTGGGCACTGACCGACAGCAAAAGAAGCGACAAACCGATGATGACCTCAGGCATGATCAAGGGTGCGTTGAGCATGGCCGTGAACACGTTGCGTCCCCGAAATCGGGTGTACCGCACCAGGGTATAGGCGGCCAGTGTGGCGAGCACAACAGACAAAGTGGCACTGGCGAAAGCAACCTTCAGCGAGACAAGGAAACCTTCCAGTAGCCGTGAGTCATTGGCCAGTGCTTCGTACCAGCGCAACGAAAAACCTGTGAACCGGCTGTCTTGACGGGTGCTGTTGAAGGAGAAAACCACCAAGAAGATCAGAGGAGCGAACAGGAATCCATAGACCAAGCCCATCCAAAGTTTACCGATGTGAGCATGCATCCAGCGGGTCATGAATGCTCCTTTTCAGCTTGACGGACCACTTTGGCGTTGTACCAGGCCAGAGGCATCACCACCCCCAAAATCATGATCACAGCCAACGCGGAGGCGCGAGGCCAGTTGTTGCTGCTGAACATTTCGTCCCACACCACCCGGCCGATCATCACGTTTTCAGCACCGCCCAACAACGATGGGATCACAAATTCGCCCAAGCAAGGGATGAACACCAGCATGGAGCCGGCAACGATGCCCGATCGGCTCAGGGGCACCGTCACCAACCAGAAGGCTTTCCAAGGACTGGCGCCCAAGTCGTGCGCGGCTTCGAGCAGGCGTGGGTCCAGTTTGACCAAGGTGGCATACAAAGGCAAAACCATGAAGGGTAGGTACACATAGGTCATGCCCACCAGCATCGATATGTCGGTGTAGAGCATCTGGATAGGCTCATGGATCAGGCCCAGTGCCAGCAAGACATTGTTCACGATGCCTTGGTCTGCCAAGATCCCTTTCCAGGCATAAACACGCAGCAAAAAAGATGTCCAGAAGGGGAGCATCACCATCATCAACAAGATCGGCCGAATGTGGGCGGAGGCTCGGGCCAAAAAATAAGCGAACGGGTAACCAAAAAAGAGACAAAAAACAGTGGTCCAGAAGGCGTATTTCAGAGACAGCAGGTAAGCGTTGATGTAGAGGGTGTCACCCCACAGGCCGTCGCTGTCTACAAAAAGACTGACGTAATGACTGAGTTTGAGGTTCAGCTTCCAGCCACCTGATTCAGTGTGGCTGAGCAACGGTGCAAATGGGTTGAGTTGCTCACCCATGTCGGTGACGCTCAGGCGCAGCAAAATCAAAAAGGGTGCAGCAAAAAAAAGCCACAACCAAATCGTGGGGATGCCGACGACGGTGCGTCGTCCCAGTCGCAAACGCTCCACCAAGCGAGACAAAAGCTGGATCATGTGGTCAAGAGAACACCCGCTTGGGTGTCCCAAAAGCAATAGACCGTATCACCCCAGACAATGTCGTCCTCGTGGTTGCGACTGCGGTTGGTTTGGGTCACTTTGATCACGCTGTCATCGGGCAGCTTGACGATGTACGTGCTGTAACTGCCCATGTAGGCGATTTCGATCACCACGCCAGAGACCATGTTGGCAGAGCCTGCTGAACCCGTATCGGGTGGACGTTTATCGATCCGAATTTTTTCAGGCCGTACCGCCAAAGCCATGGTCATACCCAGTGGGTGTGATGAACCATGACCCAAGGTGAAATGGCCTTGTGGTGTTTGGACTTCGGATTGGCTGGCGTTGGCCAGTGTCAGTTGACCGTCGAACAGGTTGATGTTGCCGATGAAATCAGCGACGAAGCGGCAGTTGGGTGCTTCGTAAATCTCGGTCGGGCTACCCAACTGCAATATACGGCCGTGGCTCATGACGGCAATGCGCGAGGCCATGGTCATGGCCTCCTCTTGGTCGTGTGTGACCATGACACACGTCACACCGATGGACTCGATGATGTTGACCAACTCAAATTGTGTTTGTTCACGGAGCTTTTTGTCCAGCGCACCCAAGGGTTCGTCCAGCAGAAGCAGCTGCGGTTTGCGTGCCAAGCTGCGGGCCAAGGCCACGCGTTGTTGTTGGCCGCCCGACAATTGTTGGGGTTTGCGGGATGCGAACTTTTGCAGCTGTACCAAATCCAGCATGGCATCAACCCGTTCGGCCATCGCATCTTTGTCCATGCCCATGCGTCGCAGTCCAAATGCGATGTTTTCCCAAACTGATAAATGAGGAAACAAGGCATAAGACTGAAACATCATGTTGATGGGGCGCTCGTAGGCGGGCAGCAAACTGATGTCCTGATCACCCAAAAAGATCTGGCCCGATGATGGAGACTCAAAACCCGCCAACATCCGAAGCAATGTGGACTTGCCGCAGCCTGAGCTACCCAGCAAGGCAAAAATTTCGCCCTTACCAATGTCCAGCGAGACATCATCCACGGCCAGGACGCTGTCAAAACGCTTGCTCAGATTTTGGATGCGAAGAAAACCAGTCGGATCGGTTGGCGTGATGGTCATGAAAGTGTCTCTCTGGTCAAAACAAAAGGCTGTGTACGCACGCGTCACAGCCTTTTGTCAGGTGCCACCCAAGCGGGCAGGCGTCACTTGCCTTGTTTGAAGGCTGTGTAGACCGATGTCAACGATTCGCGGGTCGCATTGGACAGGCTAGAGGGCGATACCGCGAGTTTCAAGTTGTCCTCATCCAAAAACACGCTCTTGTTTTGCCCCACTTCTGGCGTCACCTGGGCCACGCTGGCCTTGTTGGCAGTGGGGTAGCTCAGTTCATTGGTCAAAGAGGCAGACACTTCCGGCTTCAGGAAGTAGTTGATGAACGCCATGGCATTGTTGGGGTGCTTGGCATCTTTGGGGATGGCCAAGTTATCGAAAAACAACAGGCCGCCTGTTTTGGGCAA
This sequence comes from Limnohabitans sp., assembly GCA_030729445.1. Classification (GTDB taxonomy): domain Bacteria; phylum Pseudomonadota; class Gammaproteobacteria; order Burkholderiales; family Burkholderiaceae_C; genus Limnohabitans_A. The sequence goes on from JANQXJ010000116.1 coordinate 15,387, forward strand.
TAAGGCCTCGATCTCTTGACCGCTCTTGTTTTCGATGGCGCGGCCGCGGGCAATGTTGATATCGCCTGCCCAACCCAATGCGACACAAGCTTTTCCGCCGGCCAAGTCATCGATCATGGTGCTGGAAAAGAGTCGGATGTCCTTGCGAACTTTGGCGAGCATCTCGCCTGCGGCTTTGTGATCAGCTGTATCTGCCGAATAGGCGTCTTTACCCAAATAGTGCAATGCAGGGGGCATGACCTCGGTAGGGGAGTCCAAGTAGGCGATACCGCAAGATTTGAGTTTGCTGGTGTAGGTAGGATTGAAAACCAAGTCCCAAGCGTTTTCGGGCATGGGGGTGTTGCCCAATGCCTTGGTCACTTTGCCCTTGTTGATACCGACCGTGGTGAAGCTCCAGGCCCAAGGCACCAAGTGGGTGTTTCCAGGATCAACTTTATCAAGCTTGGCCATGATGGCGCCGTCCAAATTGGCTAAATTGGGAATTTGGGCCTTGTCCAATGGGCGTAACAATCCGGCTTCGATTTGGGATTTGGCAAAGACGGCACCCGGCACAACGAGGTCATAGCCGGAGTTGCCGGCGATCAATTTGGCTTGTAAAGCTTCGTTGTTTTCAAAAGTTTGGTAGTTGACTTTGATGCCGCTTTCTTTTTCAAAGTTGGCCACCATGTCTTCCGTGATGTAGTCTGGCCAGTTGTAGATGTTCAGGACCTTTTCCTCGGTGTTCGCAGGAGCAGCTGCGGCTTGAGGAGCCTGGGGGGCCTCTTCTTTTTTACCGCAGGCGGCCAAGGTCAGGGCGCACAAAGCGGTCAGTAAAAAACGTTTGTTCATCATCGTGAGGGCTCCAATAATGGCGGGGGGGGGCTTTTAGAGGGCAACGCAAAGGTGACCTTCGCGCGATTGTATAAGAAGCAATCAGTGCTGGTTCTATTGGGTTTTTTAGGCGGGTGTGGCCAGGATTTGTTCAGGATTTACCCACAGCCCGTGGCTGGGGGGAAGTGTTTAAATCAAAGGCATGGGGAGGCGGGGCGTTCGAATTAGAATCACAGGTTGGTATTTTTTTCCTTCAGGAACCTTTTCATGCCCATTTACGCCTACAAATGCGACGCCTGCGGCCATGCCAAGGATGTTCTGCAAAAAATGAGCGACGCGCCGCTGACCGATTGCCCTGCTTGCGGTGCCCCCAAATTCAACAAACAGCTCACTGCCCCGGGTTTCCAACTCAAGGGCACAGGCTGGTACGCCACCGATTTCAAAGGTGGTGGGGCTGCTGCTGTGCCTGCTGCCGCCGGCACCGCAGCAGATGCCGTGGCCTCACCCGCATCGGTTCCGGCCAGTGATGCTTCGGCACCTGCTTCCACGGCGAGTGCTGGCGCTTGCGCGGCATCTTGTGCTTGCCATTGAGCTTGTTTGAGCCCTGACTCTCCACCGATTCCCATCCCATGAAACAACGCAGCTTTAAACAGTACTTCATCACCGGCTTGCTGGTGTGGCTGCCCATGGGCATCACAGTCTGGGTGATCATGTGGTTGGTGGGCATGCTGGATGCTATTTTTTTGGCGGTGCTGCATGCGGCCGACACCATGATTCCTGGCATTCACGCCAGCGCCGAATATTTGCGAAGCGTTCCTGGCTTGGGCGTCGCCATTGTCGCCATGTTCATTTTTGCAACGGGCGTGTTTGTGGCCAATATGTTTGGCCAATGGTGGCTGCGCAAATGGCATGGCCTGATGAACCGCATCCCTGTGGTGCGCAGCATCTACACCAGCGTCAAGCAAGTGGCCGACACCCTGTTTTCGGGCAGTGGCCATGCTTTTTCCAAGGCTTTGCTCGTTCAATACCCCCGCCAAGGTTCCTGGACCATTGCCTTTTTGACCGGCACACCAGGCGGTGAGGTGGCCAAACATCTGGACCAGCCCATGGTCAGTGTGTACGTGCCCACCACGCCCAACCCGACCTCGGGTTTCTTTTTGATGATGCCCAAAGCCGATGTGGTGGAACTCGACATGAGCGTGGATGACGCCCTCAAATACATCATCTCCATGGGTGTGGTCGTGCCCGGCACGCCTGTCCCCAAGCCCACTGAAGTCCAGCCTCAACTGAGCTGACACCTTATCAGAATCCTTTTCCTGCGAATCCAGAAAGTCCCTCAAGATGTCCATGCGTTCCCACTATTGCGGTCTGGTGACCGAAGCCCTGATCGGCCAAACCGTGAGCCTGTGTGGCTGGGTCAACCGTCGCCGCGACCACGGCGGCGTCATCTTCATTGACCTGCGCGACCGCGAAGGCCAGTGCCAGGTGGTGTGTGATCCTGACCGCCCTGACATGTTCAAGGTGGCCGAAGAGGTGCGCAACGAATACTGTGTGCAGATCAAAGGCATCGTGCGTGCCCGCCCTGATGGCACCACCAACGACGGCCTCAAGAGCGGCAAGATCGAGGTGCTGTGCCATGAACTGATTGTTTTGAATGAGTCGGTCACGCCCCCATTCCAGATTGACGAAGACAACCTGTCTGAGACCACACGCCTGACCCACCGCGTGCTGGACCTGCGCCGTCCGTACATGCAAAATAACCTGATGCTGCGCTACAAGGTGTCGATGGAAGTGCGTAAGTACCTCGATGAAAATGGTTTCGTGGACATCGAGACCCCCATGCTCACCAAGAGCACGCCCGAAGGCGCCCGCGACTACCTGGTACCCAGCCGCGTGCACGATGGCCAGTTCTTCGCTTTGCCCCAGTCGCCCCAGCTGTTCAAGCAGCTCTTGATGGTGGCGGGCTATGACCGTTATTACCAAATCACCAAGTGCTTCCGCGACGAAGACTTGCGTGCCGACCGCCAGCCTGAATTTACCCAGATCGATATCGAAACATCGTTCCTGACCGAAGAAGAAATCCGCGACATGTTCCAGGGCATGATCAAGCGTGTTTTTAGCAAAACCATTGGCGTGGACTTGGGCGAGTTCCCGGTCATGACTTACCAAGACGCCATGCACATCTATGGCTCAGACAAGCCAGACTTGCGCGTGAAATTGCAGTTCACCGAAGTGACCGATGTCATGGGCGATGTGGACTTCAAAGTGTTCTCAGGCGCTGCCAACATGAAGGGCGGCCGCGTAGTCGCTCTGCGCGTGCCCAATGGCTCGGTCGAAGGCGGTGGCATCAGCCGAGGCGAAATCGACGCGTACACCGAGTTCGTCAAGATCTACGGCGCCAAGGGCCTGGCCTACATCCGCGTCAACGACCTGTCCAAAGGCCGTGATGGTTTGCAGTCGCCCATCGTGAAAAACATCCACGACGCGGCACTCAATGCCGTGCTGGAGCGTTCGGGTGCCCAAAACGGGGACCTGATTTTCTTTGGTGCCGACAAAGCGAAAATCGTCAACGACGCCATCGGCGCCTTGCGCATCAAGATCGGACACAGTGAGTTCGGCAAGAAGAACGGTTTGTTCGAAGACCGTTGGGCGCCGATGTGGGTGGTGGACTTCCCCATGTTCGAATACGACGACGAGAGCCAGCGCTACACCGCCGTGCATCACCCCTTCACCGCGCCCAAAGACGGCCACGAAGACTGGATGGTCACTGCCCCCGAGAAGTGCATCTCCAAGGGCTACGACATGGTCTTGAACGGCTGGGAAATGGGCGGCGGCTCGGTCCGTATCCACCGCGCCGACGTACAGCAAAAAGTGTTCGACGCGCTCAAGATCACGCCCGAAGAAGCCCAGCTCAAGTTCGGCTTCTTGCTCGACGCGCTGCAATATGGTGCGCCTCCTCACGGCGGATTGGCTTTCGGTTTGGACCGCATCGTCACCTTGATGACCGGTGCCGAATCCATCCGCGACGTGATTGCCTTCCCCAAGACCCAACGCGCTCAGTGTTTGCTCACCCAAGCGCCCAGCCCGGTGGACGAGAAGCAGTTGCGCGAGTTGCACATCCGCTTGCGCAACGTGGATGCGGCCAAATCGACTTAAGTTTCGCTGAACGCTTCTCTGACAACGCCACCTTCGGGTGGCGTTGTTGTTGGAGAGACGCCCACAAAAAAGGCCTCAAAACCGAAGTCTTGAAGCCTTTGATGCATGGTCTCAGCCGTGGGGCTGAGCCAAGAAATTTTGCAACGGCATCACTGCCGTTAACGAGGTTCGCAGGGCTTAGTAGCCGCCGCGGCCGCCACCACCACCGCCGTAGCCGCCACCGCCGGAGCGATCGCCACCACCGCCGTAGCCGCCGCCGGAGCGACCGCCGCCACCGCCGTAGCCACCACCACCGGAGCGGTCACCGCCACCGCCGTAGCCACCACCGCCACCGAAACCACCGGTGCGTGGAGGACGTGCCTCCATCGGACGGGCTTCGTTCACGGTGATGCTGCGACCACCCAAAGATTGGCCATTCATGCCGTTGATCGCGGCTTGGGCTTCGGCATCGCTGCCCATTTCCACAAAACCGAAACCTTTGGAGCGACCGGTGTCGCGTTCCATCATGACTTTGGCGCTGGTGATGGCGCCGAATTCGCCGAATGCCTGCTGCAGGTCTTCGTCGCGAACGGTGTACGGCAGGTTGCCGACGTAAAGTTTATTGCCCATGGGGACTCCTGAAAAACACATGAAAACAAAAGCGATGGGGTCCCGAAAGCACAACAAACCTGAAAAGTGCCGCCGTAGCGCGCGAAACTGACCGATCACCTCAAATGTGACGTTGAAGAACGCGCACTGACAGATTATGGGGCATAGCAACAAATTAGCTGTAAATATCGTCCATGTTTCGCAATTGACCTTGTTTTTAGGCGTTTTATTGTGCCATTTACCAACATGAGTCCCTTGGTGCACAGAGCGTGCCCGATTCATCCATTGGCCATGCCCGGTGTGATCAACGTCAGCGCCATACCCCTGTGCGCATCAATTCTCGCCGCAGCAAAGCCTGATAACGTTGGTTGTGAACAGGTGTGGCCGAGTGGTAGGCGGCCACACCAAACCAAGTGTTGCCATGGTGCAGCATGACGCGTTTAAGGTGCCATGCCGCCACATGGGTGGCCACACAAGGGTCCAGCAGCCGCTCGGGAGTGATGCCCCATTGCGCCAGTTCACGAAAATGGATCGAATTGATCTGGGCCATGCCCACATCGATGGTCCCATTGCGGTTACGGCTCACCACATGAGGGCGCATGCCTGACTCGACTTGCAGGATGGCCCGCAAGATGTGCGGGTTCACGCCGTGGCGTTGTGCAGCCGGCATCAGGCATTGATCTGCAGCGAGGCCAGAGGCGGGTTGCTGTGGGATTTTCCCGTGGGCTGGCGCGGTGGACCAGGCCAGCAGGCAGAGGCCAAAGATCAGGCAGCGATGACGGTCAAATTGCAGCAAAGTGGGTGTCGTTCAAGATTGAAAAGGTCATGAAAAAATCGTTGACATGATGTGTTTACCGATCAGGGGTCACTCGACCTCAGAAAGGACCGCAGCAGGGCACCATGCTTGAGTGCTTCGCAAAAGCCACATGCCGCAGCCATCAGCTGGTTCCGCCTACTCATGCTTTAAGGATCGGTTTTGCGCGTGCTTTCTTGAGTGTTTTGCCTCTGAGGAATGGGCTTGTGAAAGCCACCTCAGAGTTGCAGGACTGAAGCCAGCGGCAGATGGGCTGGCTTTTCATAGTCGGCGATCAGCCAGGCGCGATTGGGGTGATGACAAAGCTTCGCCAAAAATGACTGAAGGTTGCGGATGGAGGTCTGGTCCAGCGAGACAAATGGCTGGTCCAGCAAAGTGACCGTGGCCCCACTGGCGAGCGCCGCCACGAGGCCCACTTTGCGGCGACTCCCGGTCGAGAGCATGTTCAGCCTTTTGTCCAAGTGTGGGGTCAATTGCAACACCTCGATCAGCTCCTTTTGGGTGTCGTCCGACCAGAAGGGGCAAGCCTCCCGAAAGTGCGCCCAGCAATGTTCGGGTGTGTCGTGCTCGTGAGCCGGCAAGCGCAGGTCGGTCCAGAAAACAACCGAAGATTGGGGCAGCGCCAAAGGAGCTGCGACGCCCGTCAGGCGCAATTGCCCTGCGGTGGGCGTCAGATCACCGCTGAGCAACCGCATCAAGCTGGTTTTGCCTACACCCTCGTCTCCCAGCAAGGCGCTCACACCTGGAGGCAGTTGTAAGGCAAGGTCATGGAAAAGAGGCAGATCTGCCGGGCCTCCACTCAGGCCGGCGACGTTCAGCACGGTTTGGGTGCTCGGGTGCAAAGGATCAAAAGTTTGTCTCAGCATGGCATGCATGCTAGCAGCAGGCCTGGCCGAGACCTGAAAGCCAGATAGGGGATGCAATTGGCAAACACTTTTACACATTGAAACAAATTATTTTTATTATTTTAAATTGCAAAATATAATTCTTAATCGTTCAATTGCGTAATAGCGGAAAAACGATCATGTGCAAAAATAATTTGTTGGAAGTCTGTGAAAAAACAAAACCAATGTTGACCAAAATTCGACGCAAACTCGGTGAACTTGGCGTGGTGGCGGGTCTGTTCGCTGCATCCGCTGTTGGCGCCTTGGAAGTGCCTCAAGGGCCAGTGGTTTTGCAGGTGACAGGCCAGATTGGCGTCCACAACCAGGGCCAAATGGTGGCTTTGGACATGCTGACTTTGAAGACTCTGCCGCAAAAAAGCTTTACCACGAAGACCCCTTGGGATCACAAGCCCGTCACGTTCAGCGGTCCCTTGTTGCGCGATGTTTTGCAATTGGTCAAAGCCAAAGGCCAGCACATTCGGGCGGTGGCGCTCAACGATTACCGCGTGAAGTTACCGGTGTCCGATGCACAGGAGCACGATGTGTTGGTGGCCTTGCAGATGAATGGTCAAGCGATCCCGGTACGTACTAAGGGGCCTTTGTTCATTGTCTACCCCTTTGATGCAAAAAAAGAACTCCAGCACAAGACCTACTATGAGCGTTCCATCTGGCAGCTCAAGGCGATAGAGGTGGAGTGATGCAAGTGCTCGACGCCACGCCGGATTCAGAAAGGCTGCCACACCTGGCACCGTCCCTATTTTTTTGGGGCCTGACCTTGGTGGCGGTTCTGGTGATCTCGGCCTTGGTGGTAGCCACCACCGTGCAGTGGCGCCAGGCACAGGCCTTGGAGGCTGCAGCGAGGCTGCAGGAAGATTCGCTCACGGCCATCACCACCAATTTGGAGCGCGAGTTGTGGCGCTTTGATGCGGCCATGACCCGGGGAGACCCTGCCCACCCTGGCATGACGCAGCCTGACATGGCCAGAGAGCGGTCTTTGCGTTATGACATTTTGGTTAGCCGTATCGATTTGTTGGTCAACAGCCCCAGCGTTGCCAGGGTGACCCATCTTGAGGAATACACCGAATTGGTGCCTCCCCTCATGAGTTGGGTAAACAGGACCGCTCCGTTGGTGGACGGGCAAGATTGGACATCTGCAGTGTGGCCCGCACGCATGCAAGAGTTGCGGCAGCTGGGACCAGAGGTTCAGGCGCTGAACTCGGCCTCGGACAAGCTCATGGGGGAGTGGATACAAAATCAAGTGGCCACTGTGCGTGAGCAGAGCCAGTGGATCGTTTGGCTCACGCTGGCCCAAATTTTGGGTTTGGTCTTGGGTGCAGTGGGTTTGTATGTCCATGAGCGCAAGCAAAAATTGGCCCAAAGGGCGCAGCAACGTTTGCATGTGCAGTTGATGAAAGCCAAAGAGCAAGCCGAAAGCGCGAACCTTGGCAAAAGCCGATTTTTGGCAAACATGAGTCACGAGTTGCGCACGCCATTTAACGGCATTTTGGGCATGTTGGGGTTGCTCGAAGAAACGCAGAAAGGTTCAGAGCAAGCCGATTTGATTCAGACCGCTAAGGCCAGCGCTTCGCATTTGCTGGCCGTTCTCAACGATGTTTTGGAGGTTTCGGCCCTTGAAGTTGGCAAAATTCAGCTGCATCCAGAGCCCACAGACATGGGTGACTTTTTGCAAGAAGTGCACCGATTGATGAAGCTACAAGCGCAAGCCAAGGGCTTGCAACTGCATCTGATGGGCGACCTGCACAAGCCCTGCATGGTGATGTTCGACCCCTTGCGATTGCGCCAAATTCTGTTCAATGTGGTGGGCAATGCCATCAAATACACCGATCATGGGCAGGTCGACATGCGTGTTCACCGTTCGTCGAATGTTGAGGGTGTGCAGTGGCAGATCGACATTGCCGATACGGGCATCGGTATGAGTGAGGCCACCCAACAAGGGTTGTTTGAACGGTTTCACTGGGGTGATGCCTCCATCACACGCAAGCAAACCGGCTCGGGCTTGGGGTTGGAAATTTCCAGATCCCTGGCCCGTCTGATGGGGGGCGAGTTGAGTGCAAGCAGTCAGCTGGGTCATGGCTCGGTGTTCACTTTGCGCATCAAAACCCCATGGTCGGCTCTGTCGGCGCTTTCAGCGCCAACCAGCGGAGCAGGCACCCCTGCGGCCCCTGATCTGATCGGTCCTGCTTCGCCCAGCGAACCCTTGCGTGTTTTGGTGGTGGAAGACCATCCGGTCAACCGCAAGGTGGTGGGCCTGTTGCTCCAAAGCATGGGGCACCAAGTCAGCTTTGCCGAAGACGGCCAACAAGCGCTCACGCAAGCCAGCCAGACCGATTTCGATCTGGTGCTGATGGACATCCACATGCCGGTGATGGATGGTTTGAGCAGCGCCCGCCATATTCGTGCTTTGCCGGGTGAGCGGGGTCAGGTGCCCATTGTGGCGCTCACGGCCGATGTGATGAACGATGCCGCTGAGCAGGCAATGGCGGCGGGCATGAATGCGTTTTTATCCAAACCCTTACAAAAAACACACTTACAAGCGGTCTTGCCGCCCAAACGGCGGCAGGCTTGACGCGTCGAATGGCTCGCAACATGCGGGTCTCACAGGGCTGACTACAATGATTTGATATCTTGGTCTCTCATTCGGAGTCTGCCCCGTCCATGACGCACCCGCTCCCAGCATCGCCTGCGACTTTCAAAATCCCGGAGTCGGTGCTGGTGGTCATTCACACGCCCGAGCATGATGTCTTGCTGATCCGCCGTGCCGACTGGGGTACTTGGCAATCGGTCACGGGCAGCAAAGACCACCCAGAAGAAACTTGGCAGGAAACGGCCATCCGCGAAGTGCAGGAGGAAACCGGCATCGACGCCCGGCACCCAAGTTGCCGCTTGCAAGACTGGCAACTTGAAAACGTGTACGACATTTATCCTGCCTGGCGCTGGCGTTATGCGCCCGGTGTGAGCCGCAACACCGAGCGGGTGTTTGGTCTGTGTGTCCCCCAACGCATGCCCGTTGAGCTCAGCCCCCGCGAGCACACCGAAGCGCAATGGCTGCCTTGGCATGCTGCAGCTGACCAGTGCTTTTCCCCGTCCAACGCCGAAGCCATTTTGATGCTGCCGCGCTTTGTACCGATCAACCCGCCATGAAGCCCGAACGCCATGAACACCCTGTGATTCGGGTGGCCACTTACAACATTCACAAAGGTGTGCAAGGGCTGGGG
>JANQXJ010000117.1 GCA_030729445.1 Limnohabitans sp.
GACCAACACCCCCAAGCCCGACACGCACACAGCCGCTGCCGTGAAAGCATAGGCCAGCCAGCCCAGGTCCACACTTTGCGCCATGAGCAGCACCCCGGTGGACTGGCCGAAAAACAGTGAACTGGCAAACAAGGTCACAGCCGTTCCCCGAGCGGCCGGCGCCATCTGAGTGGCTTGCACTTGCAAGGTGTTGTGCAGCATGTAAAAGCCAAGGCCCGTGAGGGTGCAGGCCAGCATGCCCAGCCCAACCGTGCTGCCCCAAGCCAACAACAAAAAGCCTGTCACGATCAAGCCAGCACCGGTGCGCACCAAGCCCCGCTCGCCCAACCAAGCCAGCCAACGCCGAGCCATCTGGCTGTAAAGCAAACCCCCAACGCCGTAGAGCATCATCACCGAGCCGGCTGCCACCACACTGAGCCCGTAGTGCTGGTGCAAATGCGTGGGCATGAACGCCATCGCCCCAAACACCAAAGCCCCTTCGCTGGCCGTGACCCCCAGTACCCAGCGCACCCGAGGCATGCTGAGCAGTTGACCCGTGGTCCGCACCGAAGCCAGCAAACCCGGTGCCTGCGAAGCCGCGGCCAGAGGGTGGCTGCGAAGCAAACGCCACAGCAAAGCAGCGGCCACCGAAAACAAAACCGACAGGACCACAAAGGCGCTGCGCCAGCCCAGCGTGTCGGCTGCAAAACCGCCAAACCACAGGCCACTCATCATGCCAATGACGGTGGCGCTCATCAGCTTGGCCAAGGTTTCCTGTCGCCTTTCATAAGGCACTTGGTCACCCACCCAGGCCATGGCCAACGGAATGATGCCCGCCCCCGCCATGCCCATGAAGCCGCGCATGACAACGAGCATGGACAAGTTCGCAGACAACGCCGTGATGGCGCTGAAGAGCGCACAGGCCAACACCGCAAAAGACACCACACGCAGCTTGCCAAAGCGATCACCCAAAGGACCATAAAGCAGCTGAGAAAACCCATAGGCCACGGCATACACCGAGACCACCGCCGAGGCATCGCCGGTACTGACCTGGAACTCATCACTGAGCACGACCAGCATGGGATCGCCAATGCGCATGGCGGCCATGCTGGCAAAACCCGCCAAGCCCAACACCGTCAGGTATCGGCTCTCGAGACTTGGCGTGAGCTGGGTCATGTCTGGGTTTTCAGGCCAATTGCTGCTCCAGGTCGTGCAAGACCTGGTAGCAAGGCAGCACCTGTGCAATGCTCGAATTGGGCTCTCGACCTTCGCGGATCGCGGCGAAGAACTCTCGGTCTTGCAGCTCGATGCCGTTCATCGACACGGCCACTTGCGACACGTCGATCTTTTCTTCCTTGCCGGTGAACAGGTCGTCGTAACGCGCCAAGTAAGTGCCGGTGTCGCCGATGTAGCGGAAGTACGTGCCCAGTGGGCCGTCGTTATTGAAGCTCAAGCTCAGGGTGCAGATCGCGCCATTGGCCGCTTGCAGCTGGATGCTCATGTCCATGGCGATGCCCAGCGTGGGGTGAATCGGGCCTTGCACCGCGTTGGCTTTGACAATGGGACTGCCACACTGGTAGGCGAACAAATCCACCGTGTGGGCTGCGTGGTGCCACAGCAGGTGATCGGTCCAACTGCGGGCCTGGCCCAACGCATTCATGTTGGTACGGCGAAAGAAATAGGTCTGCACATCCATCTGCTGGATGTTGAACTCACCTGCCTTGATCTTGTGGTTCACCCACTGGTGGCTGGGGTTAAAACGCCGGGTGTGGCCCACCATGGCCACCAGCCCCGTTTCCTTTTGTACCCGCAGCACTTCCTGACCTTCTTTGTACACATCACACAGCGGGATCTCGACCTGCACGTGTTTGCCCGCCTTCAGGCAAGCCAGGGTCTGGCTGGCGTGCATTTGTGTGGGTGTGCACAAGATGACGGCGTCGACTTCTTTCAAAGCCAGCGACTCGTTCAGGTCGGTGGTGACATGTCCAATGCCGTATTTGTCCGCCACCTCTTTGGTTTTGGCGAACTCTCGGCCGATCAGTGAGACGACTTCAACGCCGTCGATGTTTTTGATGCCGTCGAGGTGTTTGATGCCAAAGGCGCCTGCGCCTGCGAGGGCGACTTTGATGGGTTTGCTCATGGTGAACTCCAGTTTTGAAATGTTTGAAGAGGCTGTTGCCAACTGCTGAGAGAAGCTGTCACCCCGGACTTGATCCGGGGTCCATGCCTACATGGATGACCGCTTTCGTGGTCACGTCCAAAATCAGCTGTTTTCCAAAATCGCGTGCCCGACCGCCGTGTTGCTGGCAGGCACATGGTAGAAGCGGTGGGCCACCTGAGGGGTGGGTCCTGTGACTTTGCCATCGTTCACATCTGCCATCGCGCCACGCGCGATCAGCCACATGACCAACTCAATGCCTTCGCTGCCCGCTTCGCGCACATAGTTGATGTGGGGCGTCTGGGCGCAGGCCACCGGGTCGTTGATGAGTTGGTCCAGCCAAGCGTTGTCCCACTCGCGGTTGATCAGGCCCGCGCGTGCGCCCTGCAGCTGGTGGCTCATGCCACCCGTGCCCCAGATGTGCACGTTGATGTCTTCGTCGTAGCTCTCAACCGCTTTGCGAATCGCTTGGCCCAAATTGAAGCAGCGCTGACCGCTGGGCACAGGGTACTGCACCACATTCACAGCGAAGGGGATCACCGGGCAAGGCCAGGCGCCTTGGACCGGGTCCAACGGGCCACACATCAGCGACAAGGGCACCGTCAGGCCATGGTCCACGTCCATCTTGTTCACGATGGTCAGGTCAAAATCCTGCTGAATGACCGACTGCGCAATGTGGGCGGCGAGCTCGGGGTGGCCTTTGACCACTGGCACTGGGCGTGGGCCCCAGCCTTCGTCGGCGGGTTGGTACTCGGCTGCGGTGCCGATGGCAAAGGTGGGGATCAGGTCAGAGCTGAAGGCCGTGGCGTGGTCGTTGAACACCAGAAAAATCACGTCCGGCTTGTTGTCCTTCATCCATTGCTTGGAGAACTCGTAGCCCGCGAACACGGGCTTCCAATAGTCTTCATGCGTCTTGCCCAAATCCATGGCCGCGCCAATGGCGGGCACATGCGAGGTGTAAACGGAGGCGGTGATTTTGGCCATGTTTATGCTTTCTGTCCTGCTGCGCGAATTTGTTGCCCGGCTGCGCCTTGGGGCTGGTTCTGTGCTTGGGCCGTGCCGTTTTCGCCGACGAAGCGGTTGCCTTCAATGCTGCGCCCGCCCGCGATCATCATGTTGCGGTATTCCTCTTCGGTCATGCCGGTCATGGAGCCTGCCATCTGCTGGAAACTCTTGCCATCGGTCGCACCGATCTTGGCGAGGAAATAGATGTTGCCGCCCGTGCGCATGCACCAGTTCAAGTCGCGTGCCAGCACTGCCTGCTTTTGCTCTTCGGTCATGGCCCACTCATCCAAGTAAGCACGCTCGTCGCGCTTGAAACGCTCGCGGTTTTCGGCCTTCATGAGCGACATGCAGAACTGGTTGAGCCAATAGCCTTTGCGCGATTGCTCCGCATCAAAAATGATCGTGCCGGGCACGTCGGTATAAGGTTTTTCTAACGCCATCGGATACCTTTCAAGATGTTGTCATTCCCGCACAGACGGGAATCCGTGGATCCCGGATCAAGCCCGGGATGACAAAAAAATCACTTCACTTCTTCAGGCCAGTACAGGCGCATCGGGTTGTCCACCAACAACTTCTTTTGCAACTCGGCCGTGGGCGCGATATGCGGGATGAAGTCGACCAGCAGGCCGTCGTCGGGCATGTGGTCTTTCAGATTGGGGTGCGGCCAGTCGGTGCCCCAGAGCACGCGGTCGGGAAACTCCTCGACGATGCGCTTGGCAAAAGGAATCACGTCTTGATACGCGTTTTGCTCGCCATTCAAAGCTTTGGGGCCGGTCACCGACAAGCGCTCGGGGCAAGACACTTTGCTCCACACATTGCTGTGCTCGCGCATGAACTTCTGGAACAGCGCAAACTGCGGGCCGTCCACCGGCAGCGACACATCGGGGCGGCCCATGTGGTCCACCACCACGGTGGTGGGCAGCGCGGTGCAAAAGTCCCACAACTCGCGCAGGTCCACCGCTTCAAAGTAGATGACCACATGCCAACCCCATTTTTGGATGCGGCCCGCGATCTCCATCAGCTCGTCTTTGGGCGTGAAGTCCACCAAACGCTTGACGAAGTTGAAACGCACGCCGCGCACACCCGCGTCGTGCATGGCCTGGATTTCTTCGTCGGTCACGCTGCGCTTGACGGTGGCCACGCCTCGCGCCATGCCGCCCGAGTTGACCAGCGCATCGACCATGGCGCGGTTATCTGCGCCGTGACAGGTGGCCTGCACCACCACATTGCGGGCAAAGCCCAGGTGGTCACGCAGCGCATACAGCTGGTGCTTGCTGGCATCACAGGGTGTGTATTTGCGCTCGGGCGCATACGGAAATTCGGCACCCGGGCCAAACACATGGCAGTGCGCATCGACCGCGCCAGCGGGCAATTGGAATGTGGGCTGGGTCGGACCGGTGTACCAGTCCATCCAGCCAGCGGTTTTGGTGAAGTCGCCGGTAGTGGGTTTGCTCATGAATAACCTTTCAACACGCTCATGTTGGACGCCGGTTCAGGTCCGGCATGACCCATTAAAGATGGATGCCGGATCCAGTCCGGCATGACAAACAGAAGATAACTGCCCTATCAAAAGACCTGTCACCCCGGACTTGATCCGGGGTCCAGATGTATCCGTCACCCCGGGCTTGATCCGGGGTCCAGATGGATCCGTCACCCCGGACTTGATCCGGGGTCCAGAT
>JANQXJ010000118.1 GCA_030729445.1 Limnohabitans sp.
GGCCGCAGTTTTGAGGGCCTGAACGACTTGCCCGCGCCCACTTTCATCAGCAACGCCGTGACCGAGCCCAACAACTTTGTGGAGCACTTCATCGACTCCAGCGGCATCGTGTCGTGGCGGTTTTTCAGCGCGCAATCGGACTTTGAATTTGTGGAGTGGGACTTTTCTGCCAAGGGAGCAGATGCCACCGCCCAAGAGGCCGCCACGCTGTTCGGCATTCTGCAGGCCATGGGCAAAGAAGCCTATGTGACGGTGCACGACCAACTCGGCGCCACCGCCTGCCGCATCTTGGTGCCAGGCTATTCCGAGGTCTACCCGGTTGACGACCTGATTTGGGACAACACCAACAAAGCGCTCTTGTTCCGCGCCGATGTGCTGAACCTGCACCAATTGGACGACGAGGCGCTGGCGGCCTTGCTGGAGCGCTTGGAGAACAACGAGCTGGACGATTACCTGGACATCGCCACCTTGATCGGCATTGAGTTTGACGACAACACGGTGTGGGGGCAGCTCACGGTGATGGAGCTCAAGCTCTTAATCCACCTGGCCTTGCAGCAGCTGGAAGAGGCACATGACCTGGTGGGCGCGTTCTTGCAATACAACGACAACACGGTGGAGCGCCGCTTGTTTTACCAAGCCTTGAATGTGGTGCTGGAAGTCACGCTGGGCGAGGACTTGGCTTTAGAAGACTACGAGCTGAACTTCAGGCGCATGTTCGGCCAAGAGCGCATGGATGCAGCGATTGGCTCGGTGGACGGCAGCGTGCGTTTTCATGGCCTCACGCCCACCAGCTTGCAGCTGGAGGGTTTGGATCGGCACCAGCGCTTGCTCGACAGCTACAAAAAACTGCACGCGGCGCGGGCGCGTGCTGCAGCCAAGCAGGGCAGTTCAGCTTGATGCACCAACTGCCCACCTTGGCAACAGGCGGGTGAAACAGGCTTGGCGGTTGTCGCCCTAGTCAGTTTCTGCAGTTTCTGCTTTCACCCTGACGCCGCCAATCACCCCCGCCACCAGCAGCGCAATGCCTGCCAGTGTGAGGGGCTCGGGCCACTGGCCGCGCAGCCAAAAGGCGTAGCTGAGCGCGGCAAGGGTTTCAAACACGATGAGCTGCCCCGCCAGTGCGGTGGGCAGTCGTTGGCTGGCGGCGTTCCAGCACAGGGTGCCCAGCCACGAGGCGAACAGGCCGATGGCCATCATGAGGCCGATGAATTCGAGGGGGCGTGGGCCCAGTGGCATGGGCATGGGGTCGTTGGTGGCGAGGGTCCAGAGCCAAAACGCGGCATAACCCAGCAAGGCCAGCGGCAAGGTGGCAATGCCTTGTGCCGTGGCCCAGACGCGCGGGTTCCGGTCCGGGTGGCCACGCAGCCAGTCGGCGTTTTTAAGCGGGTACCAGGTCCAGCAGACCACTGCACCCACAGCCAGAGCAGCCCCTGTGATGTAGCGCAAGGTGTCGGCAGCTGGGTTTTGCACCAATGCGGTCCATTCCACATGGTTGACGCAGGCGATGCCCAACAAGATGAGGGCCAAAGGGGGTGCCAACTTGAGCCAAGGAAAACGACCATCGCGCTGGTGGTTGAGCAGGTTGGCCGCAACGGCGATCACCACCGGCAGCGTGCCGATGATCATGGTGGGCAGGGCGCCGCCCGCACGCTGGATGGCGCTGGCCAAAAACAGGTAATACAAGACGTTGCCGATGGCCGCCAATTTGAGGGCGGCCAACCAGTCGCTGCGTGTCAGACGCCGGATCTCGGCGCGGTCCACAAAAGCCAATGGCAGCGCGATCAGGCCAAAGGCCAGATACCGACCAAAGGTGTGGAGCGCGGCAGGGTAGTCGGGCAGCATGAGCGGCCCCACAAACACCAAGCCCCACATGAGTCCGGCGGCCAAGGAAAACAAGATGCCACTCAGCATGGGCAGTGTCTCGAGGTGGGTGAGCCTTCAATCGGTCTGTGGTGTTTCATCATGGCTTGGATTATCGGACCGAGCCTGAGACTTTTGGAGGGCCGTGGCTTGAACTTTTTGGGGCACGCGGTGCTGAGCAAGATTTAAAAAAAAAGGGGAATACACCAATGGTGAGGACGACTTGCCTTGGGTATCTTCGATGTACACCCTCTGTCAAAGTGAGGGTTTTTGAATTTGAAAACAATGGAGACAGAGAATGACCGCAACGCAATGGCAAAACATCTTGGTGCTGTGCACCATCTTGGGTTTTGCAACGATGGAATATGTCAGTCGACGCTATAAAAACACGGTGACTGCTACGGGCAACGACACCAAGCTGGAGTTGTTCATGTTCCTGAGTGTGCTGGCGGTCACCCAGCCTTTGGCGATTTTTGTCACGTCCAAGCTGGGGCACGCTTGGTTTCCTGAGTTTAAAAACGTCCTGGCAGATCTGCCATGGTGGGGCATGGTCGGTATTTTGTTGGTGGCCGATGACATGACGCAGTATTGGTGGCACCGTTTGTCGCATTCACCGCTGTTGTGGCCCTTGCACCGGGCGCACCACTCGGCCGAGTACATGAGCATCCGCGTGACGTTCCGCAACAACTTTTTCTATTACCTGATGATGCCGGGTTTGTGGGCTGCAGGTGCTTTGCTGTATTTGGGTTTTGGCGGCATGGTTTATGCGCTGTACATCGTTGTGAAGTTGCTGGTCATTTTGGGGGCGCATTGCGCTTGGCGTTGGGACGAACCGCTGTACCGGATTCGTGCTTTGCATCCGCTCATGTGGGTGTTGGAGCGCACCATTTCGACCCCGGCCACGCATTGGGCACACCACGCCATCACCAATGAAGACGGTGTGGGTCATTACAAAGGTAACTTTGGCAACTTGCTGTTTTTGTGGGACATCATTTTCGGCAGCGCCCACATCACCCGCCAATACCCTGCGCGTGTTGGATTGATCGACGACCAGTTGTTTGGGCAAGAGCGTTGGTACCACCAGATGCTGTACCCGGTGCTGCAGTCCAAGCGTGAACATTCCGCTTTGCGCTTAGGGGGCTCGATTTACGAGGGTCCCGAAACCCCATTGAAGCCCTGAGCGCTGTTGGACTTACTGGGGTAGCCACGCTTTGCGGTAACGCCCTTGCGGGTCGTGGTCTTGGGTTTGTTTGGTGGGATTGAAGCGCCGACCCACACGCGGGTCGGTGCCTCGTCCGCTCACGTACAGCCAGTTGCCTTGGTTGCTGCTGACATCAAAGTCCACCAGCTGTGACTCGAACCAGGCCGCACCCGCCCGCCAGTCGCACGACAGGTCGTGCACCAGAAAGCTGGCCACGATTTGGCGCATGCGGTTGGAGGTGAAGCCCGTGGCCGCCAACTCGCGCATGCCCGCGTCCACGATGGGCTCGCCGGTTTGCCCGTTGCACCAGCGTGCAAAGTCTTTGGGGAAATGCGAGGGTTTGGGCAAGTTGGACAAACCCCGTGCCGCATAGAGTCGCCGGCCGTGTTGCAGGTGCAGCATGCGGAAGTTGTCGCGCCACAGCAGTTCAAACCACAGCCAATAGGTGCCGTCGTTGCTGCCGTGTTGTTGTTCATAGGCCTGCAGTTCAGCCCAAATGCGGCGGGCCGACACCGCGCCCGTGGCCAGCCAAGGCGACCAGTGGCTGCTGGTGTGTTCGCCTTGCAGGGCGTTGCGGGTTTGTTTGTAGCGGTCGGGCCAAGGCGGGGTGAGGTAGTTTTTCAAGTGGGCCAAAGCGCTGGCCTCGCCACCCCGGTATGCAGCTTGGGTGTACGGGAAGTTGGACCGCAAATGCGCATCGCCTTCGGTGTGCGCTTGCAGCAGTGTGAAAGGGTCTTGCGTCCAGCCGGGCAAGGTGCTCAGTGGCTCATTGGGCGGAGCAGGCATCTGTGTGGGCGCGGGCAGCGGTGCCAAGGGCTGGAGCCGAGCAGATTCGATGCGTTGGCGAAACTCGGTGAAGACCTGCGGCATGTCTTCGGCCGCAAAGGGCAGGGCGTCAGGCTCGATCAGGCTGGACTGCCACACCGTTTTGACCGTCAGCCCCGCGTTGATCAGCGCTTGCACCTGAGCTTCTTCTTCGGGTGCGGCGATGTCTTCGCAAAACACCGTGTCGGAACCTAACTGGCGTGCGCAGGCGGTCAGGACTTCGACCACGGGGCCGTGCAGCAAGACCAGTTGCTGGCCCAGGGCCTGCAACGAGGCTTGCAGGTCTTGCAAGGTGTCGGCCACAAAGCGCCTGCGGTGTACGCCCATGCGGCCAAAGCCCCAGGCCGTGTCTTCGTCTTGCGCAGGTTCGTGCACATAGACCAGCAGCAGGGCTTGCTGGTGCGTTTGGGCGTGCTCAATGGCTTGCTGAAGGGCACGTTGGTCGTGCAGCCGCAAGTCGTTTCGGAACCAGAAAAGGGTGGTGCGCATGGTCTAAAAGTCAAAGCCCAGCTGTGAGCTGGGTTGGGTGTTGTCTGAAGAGGACTTGGCCGACTTTCGGCGGCCGGCCTTGGGGGTGTCCGAGTCGCGGGTGAACACGTCACGTTGTGCGCCGTTGCCATGTTTGCGCGAAGCGTGTTTGTCGATGATGGCTTTTTTACCGGCCTTCACACCGGGTTCGGCCCTACGGGTGTGCAGCGCGGCTTTCGATTGGCGTGTGGCCTCGGCCAAGTCCACCACGGGCAGGGGAATGTCATCGTCTGGCCCATTGCCCACCATCAGGCCGCAGTGGCGCTGCACTTCAGGGGGCATGAGCCAAGGCTCGAACAACCAAGTGTCGGGCACACGCCGCATGTGGGGCAACCAGCGGCGCACAAAGATGCCTTTGGGGTCGTGGTCTTGTGCTTGTTTGATGGGG
>JANQXJ010000119.1:0-1166 GCA_030729445.1 Limnohabitans sp.
GGTTGAAACACTCCCGTGCCACCAAAAAACCACCGGTGAGGTTGGTGTCGATGACGGCTTGCCATCCTTTGGCGCTGGTCTTGGCCAGGGGCGAGATGTATTGCCCGCCCGCGTTGTTGACCAAGCCGTGAATGCGGCCGTGCTGCTGCACCACCTGCGCGATCATGGACTTCACATCTTCCTCGCGCCGAATGTCGCAGCTGTGCCAGCTGGCCTGGCCGCCGTCACCCACGATCTCTTGTGCGGTGGCGGTCAGTTTGTCGGGGTTGCGGCCCACCAGCACAACGTGTGCGCCCAGGCTGGCCAGCTCGTGGGCGGTGCAGCGGCCAATGCCCGAGCCGCCGCCGGTGACCACGATCACTTGCCCTGCCAGCAAGCCAGGGGTGAAGACCGATTGGTAAGTGCTGGCAGGCGATGGGCTCATGGTTTGTCTCGTAAAAAAAGTTGCAAGGCGGTTTCGGTCAACTCGTCCAGCGTGACGCGTTTGGCCACTTTATTTTTGCGGGCAGGTTCGTACCATTGCACCGACCAGTTGAGCGCACCAAAAATCATCAAGCGTGCCAAACCCACAGGCGCTTGCAGTTGCCCTGCGTCGTGCAGGGCTTGTAGCACCGGCATCCAGGCGGCCTCGTAGTCGTCTTTGAGTTCGGTGATGGCTTTGCGTTGCGCGGGGGCGAGCGAGCGCCATTCGTAAAGCATTACTGGAATGAAGTCACTGTCGGGGCCCAGCAGCACATCGAAGTGGTGGCGGATCAGTTGGCGCAGGCGCTCGCGGGCGCTGTCGGCCGTGGTGTGTGTGCAGGCCGCGTGTTGCCGCGCAATGGCCTGCTGCATGCCCTCGACCATCACGGCCAGCAACAGGTCCTGCTTGTTGCCAAAGTGGTAGAAGGGCGAGCCCGACTGCATGCCCACTTGCGCGGCGATTTCTCGGGTGCTGGTGGCGTCGTAACCCTGGCGCTTGAACAGCTGCGCCGCCGCCGAAATCAGCGCTTGTCGGCGGTTGCCATCGTCGCGCTCGCCCTCGGTCTTTTTGGGACGACCGCGTGCGCGTTTGGGTTCGGCAAAAATTGGGACGCTGATCATTTGTCAGGTGTCATGCCGGACTTAATCCTGCATCCATGTGCGAAGGGGGATGGACCCCGGATCGAGTCCGGGGTGACAGAGCG
>JANQXJ010000119.1:1266-4760 GCA_030729445.1 Limnohabitans sp.
GAGTGTCATGCCGGACTTGATCCGGCATCCATGTGCGAAGGGGGATGGACCCCGGATCGAGTCCGGGGTGACAGAGCGGAGTGTCATGCCGGACTTGATCCGGCATCCATGTGCGAAGGGGGATGGACCCCGGGTCAAGCCCGGGGTGACAGCTGAAGGGTGTGCCACGGCTTAATTCCTTCAGCGCCCCGCCAAACCCATGCTGCGCGAAATCACTTCTTTCATGATCTCATTGGTGCCGCCATAGATCCGTTGCACACGGGCGTCGGCATAGGCGCGGGTGATGGGGTATTCCCACATGTAGCCGTAGCCGCCGTGCAGCTGCACACATTCGTCCATCACCTTGCATTGCAAATCTGAGCACCAGTACTTGGCCATGCTCGCGGTCGCCGTGTCGAGTTTGTCTTGCAGCAACAGCTCTGAACATTTGTCCACAAACACACGCGCCACTTGCACCTCGGTCTGCAACTCGGCCAGGGTGTAGCGGGTGTTTTGGTAGTTGCCCACGGCCTGGCCAAACACCTTGCGGTCTTTCACGTATTCCACCGTCCAGTCGATGGCCGCTTGCGCAGCGGCAATACCGCCAATGGCGATTTGCAGACGCTCCCAAGGCAGCTGCTCCATCAGGCAAATGAAGCCCTTGCCCTGCATGGCGGTGCCGCCCAGCAGCTGGTCGGCGCTGACCTTGACGTTGTCAAAAAACAGCTCCGAGGTGTCTTGTGCTTTGAGGCCCAGCTTTTTCAAGCGCTTGCCTTTTTCAAAGCCGGGCATGCCGCGCTCAATCAGGAACAAGCTGGTGCCCTTGGCGCCAGCGGCCGGGTCGGTTTTGGCCACCAGAATCACCAGGTCGGCGTGCCAGCCGTTGGTGATGAAAGTCTTGCTGCCGTTGATGAGGTAAGTGCCGTCCGCTTGAAGCATGGCCGTGGTTTTCACGCCTTGCAGGTCCGAGCCCGCTGCGGGTTCGCTCATGGCAATCGCGCCCACCATCTCGCCGCTGGCCAGCTTGGGCAGGTATTTTTGCTTTTGCGCTTCGGTGCCGTAATGCAGGATGTAGGGCGCGACGATCTCGCTGTGCAGGCCGTAGCCGATGCCGGTAAAGCCTGCGCGTGAGAGTTCCTCCATCTGCACCACCGAATACAGCTTGTCGGCATCTGAGCCGCCATAAGCCTCGGGCAATGTCATGCACAAAAAGCCGTTTTCACCGGCCTTGTCCCACACGGCGCGGTCTACGAAGCCCTGCTCTTCCCAAGCGTCGTGGTGGGGGGCGATTTCTTTGTCCATGAAGCGGCGAAAGCTGTCGCGGAAGGCTTCGTGGTCGGCGGTAAAAAGGGTGCGTTCGATCATGGGTGTCACCTGTTGGACTGAAGATGGAAGATTTATACAAAGCGTTTGCTTGGTAAAAGTCTATACTGTTTAAAAACCCCCACAACACAGGGCAAACCCCCTGATGACCCCTAGGAGACAGCATGAGCGAAGCATTTGTTTATGACGCCATACGCACCCCGCGTGGCAAGGGCAAAAAAGACGGCAGCTTGCACGAGGTCAAGCCCATCAGCTTGCTCTCAGGCGTGTTGCGCGAGCTGCAAAGTCGCAACCAGTTCGACACCGCTGCGGTGGACGACGTGGTCATGGGCGTGGTCTCGCCCATTGGCGAACAAGGCTCGGTCATCCCCAAAGTGGCGGCTCTGGCGGCCGGTTGGGACTGGCGCTGCTCGGGCGTGCAGCTCAACCGCTTTTGCGCCTCGGGCTTGGAAGCGGTCAACACCGCTGCCATGAAAGTGCGCAGCGGCTGGGAAGACCTGGTCGTGGCCGGAGGCCTGGAGAGCATGAGCCGCGTGCCGATTGGTGCGGACGGCGGTGCTTGGGCACAAGACCCCGAAACCAACAGCGCCACACTGTTTGTGCCGCAAGGCATTGGTGCCGATTTGATCGCTACCATGAGCGGCTTCAGCCGCCACGATGTGGACGCCTTTGCGGTCGAGTCGCAAAAGCGCGCCACGGCCGCGCGTGCGGCGGGTTACTTCGATGGCTCGGTGGTGCCGGTCAAAGACAAGCTGGGCCAGGTCATCCTGGCGCAAGACGAATTCATCAAGCCCAGTACCACGGTGGAAACACTGGGCGGCCTCAAAGCCTCGTTTGAGCAGTTGGGCAGCATGGGCTTTGATGCGGTGGCCTTGCAGCGCTACCCGCAGGTCGAGCGCATCCACCATGTGCACCACGCAGGCAACTCGTCCGGCATCGTGGACGGCGCAGCGGCGGTGCTCATCGGCTCGGAGGCCGCAGGCAAAACCCATGGCCTGACACCCCGCGCCCGCATTGTGTCTGTGGCCTTGTCGGGCGCTGACCCGACCATCATGCTCACAGGCCCCATGCCCGCCGCACGCAAGGCGCTGGCCAAGGCGGGCCTGACGATCGACCAGATCGATTTGTTCGAAGTGAACGAAGCCTTTGCCGCTGTGCCCATGAAGTTCATGCAAGAGATGGGCGTGTCGCACGACAAAGTGAACGTGAACGGTGGCGCCATTGCCATGGGCCACCCGCTGGGGGCCACGGGCGCGATGATTTTGGGCATCCTGATCGACGAGCTGCACCGCCGCCAATTGCGCTACGGCTTGGCCACTTTGTGTGTGGGCGGCGGCATGGGCATCGCCACCATCGTTGAACGCGTTTGACCGGGGAGACACAAAAATGATTTTGAAAACACTGCGCGACGAACTGGCGGACGGCATCGCCACCATCACCTTTGACGAGCAGGGCTCGCCTGTCAACACCATGTGCCTGCAATGGCAGGACGACCTGGCCCAAGCGGCTGAGCAAGTGGCCAAAGACAAGGCGGCTTTGAAAGGCGTCATCCTGGCCTCGGCCAAGTCCACCTTTTTTGCGGGGGCCGACCTGAAGGGCGTGATGCGATCCACAGCCTCAGACGGCCCGCGTGTCTTTGCTGACATCGAAGGCATCAAAAAAGCTTTCCGCACCATTGAAACCTTGGGCGTGCCCGTGGTCAGTTGCCTCAATGGCTCGGCCCTGGGTGGTGGCTGGGAAGTGGCGCTGATCGGCCACTACCGCATTGCCACCGCCAACCCCAAAACGCAGTTCGGTCTGCCCGAAGTCACGCTGGGCTTGATTCCCGGTGGCGGCGGCATCACCAAGATGACGCGCCAACTGGGCCTGCTGGCCGCGCAGCCCTATGTGCTG
This sequence comes from Limnohabitans sp., assembly GCA_030729445.1. Lineage (GTDB taxonomy): Bacteria > Pseudomonadota > Gammaproteobacteria > Burkholderiales > Burkholderiaceae_C > Limnohabitans_A. The sequence continues at coordinate 4,462 of JANQXJ010000119.1, forward strand.
GAGAGCAAACTCTTTGGCCCCGAAGAAGCGCAAAAGCTCGGCTTGGTGCACGAGATTGTGGTCAGTGACGACCAGCTGCGCCCCCGCGCTTTGGCGCACATTGCGGCAAGCCAAGGTCAGCCCGAAGCCGCCCAACACCTCTGGGACCGCAAGGACTACAAAATGCCTGGCGGCACGCCGAGCAACCCCAAGATCGCGGGCATGCTGAGTGTGGCCCCAGCCGTGCTCAAGCAAAAAACACGCGGCCTGTACCCCGCACCCGAAGCGGCGCTGGCCGCCATGGTCGAAGGCGCGATGGT
>JANQXJ010000120.1 GCA_030729445.1 Limnohabitans sp.
AACAGGCGCAATCACACAGTACATCGATGTGGCCCAAATCGTGTTGTACATGTTTTGGGCATTCTTTGCGGGTCTGATTTATTACCTCTTGCGCGAAAACCACCGCGAGGGTTACCCCATGGATTCTGGCCGCGAAAACGGCCCCAAGATCGATGGATGGCCCCCCGTGCCAGAGCCCAAGGCGTTCAAAACGCAAGACGGCCACACCTACTTGTCGCCCGACTTGGCACGACCCGATGGTGAGTACAGTGCGCAGCCCACACACGGCTGGAACGGCGCACCACTGGAGCCCGTGGGCGACCCCCTCTTGGCAGGCGTAGGTCCGGGTGCTTGGGCCATGCGCGCCGACATCCCCGATGCGGACCCGCACGGTCACCCCAAAATCGTGCCTCTGCGCGTGGCCGCTGACCACTCGGTCGCCAAACAAGACGTGGACCCGCGTGGCTTACCCGTCTGGGGTGCTGACAAGGTCATGGCAGGAACCGTGGTGGATCTGTGGGTCGACCGCATGGAGATGATGTTCCGCTTTGCCGAAGTGCAACTGGCCAACTCGGAAAAGCGCGTGCTGCTGCCGATGACGTTTGCCCGTATCAAGAAGGACGGCACCCATGTTCAGGCCATTTTGGGTCACCAATTCGTGAACGTGCCTCAGACCAAATCGAATGAGCAAATCACCTTGCTCGAAGAAGAAAAAATCACCGCCTACTACGGTGCGGGCACCTTGTATGCGACCCCTGAGCGCCAGGAACCCATCATATGAGAGCCACCCACGAACACGAGTGGGAAGCCGCACCCGGCCTGCCCAGCGCCCTGCCCAAGGGCGAGCGTGTGGTCTGGCAGGGTGCGCCCGACTGGAAACGTCTGGCGATACACGCGTTTCATGTGCGCAAAATTGCGCTGTACTTCGCGCTCATGCTGGTGGTGCAAGTCATTAACCTGACGGCCCCAGACAACGGTGTGGGCTGGAAGCCCTTGGCAGAAGTCGACTGGAAACCCCTCATGGTGGCCGTCAGCCTCTACGCCTTGGCCTTGGCACTTCTTTTGGGCACAGCCTGGATGTCGGCACGCAGCACGCTCTACACCCTGACCAACAAGCGCGTGGTCATGCGCATCGGCATCGTGCTCACGCTGACCTTCAACCTGCCCTTCAAACGCGTCGCAGGGGCATCACTCAAGACCCAAGGCGCGGGCACAGGCGACATCGCGCTGGCTTTACACCACGAAGACCGCATCGGCTGGTTTCACCTGTGGCCACACCAGCGCGCTTGGCACATCACACGGCCACAACCCACTTTGCGCTGTGTATCGGACAGCCAAGAGGTGGGACAGCTGCTGTTGAGCCTCTGGCGTGCCGAGCATGCGGGGCAAAGCCTGCACTTGGGGGATTCTCATTCTGCTGCGCCGGTCAGCAGCCCCAACCCACCCAACCACGGCATGCTGGCATGAACACCCTGCCTAAGCGCGACTGGCAGCCCAGCCGCCAAACACCTCAAACCCGAGGCCTGAACAGGCCCATGGCCTGGATCGGCGTGATGCTGCTGGCCATGCTGGTGGCTGTGGGTCTGGCCCGCTGGTCGGGCCTGGACCCACGCACGCCCGACGCCGCTGTGCAGTGGCAACGTGACTTGCAGTTTCGCGACCTGCCCAGTGGCGATATCGCTGTCGTGGACCACCGCACTGGCCAGCAGGTGGCCCTTTTTTCTGGCGAACAAGGCTTTTTGCGCAGCACCTTGCGGGCACTGGCCCGCGAACGTCAGCGCGAGAGTTTGGGCAAAGAAGCACCCTTTTTATTGATCGGCCGCACCGACGGCCGACTGACCTTGCAAGACCCCAGCACCGGCCAGCGCATTGATCTGGAATCGTTTGGCCCCAGCAATGCAGCGGTGTTTGCCAGTCTGAGACTGGCCGGCCCAACAGCCCCCTGAATTTGAAATTTTCTGCACCGGAGAACCCCATGAACGCCACCGTTGTCCACACCATCGAAACCGCTGAAGACGCCAACAAAAAGGCTGTGCACGACGACATGATCAGCCCGCGTTTTTACACCACCGACTTCGCCGCCATGGACCGCATCAGCGTCGAGCCGGTGCGCGCCGAATGGGACAGGATGATGGCCGAGTACGAGGGCGACAACAACCACGACCACTTCCAACGCGATGAGGCGTTTGCAGGCGAAGTGGCCTCTGGCATGGCCAGCCTCTCGCCTGAGATGCGCCAGGAGTTCATGGACTTTTTGGTCAGCTCCCTCACTTCTGAATTTTCCGGTTGTGTGCTCTACAACGAGATCCGCAAGAACGTCACCAACCCCGACATCAAGCAACTGATGACCTACTTGGCGCGTGACGAGTCGCGCCATGCAGGCTTCATCAACCTGTCGCTGCGCGACTTCAACTTAGGCATCGACCTGGGCAATTTGAAGCGCACCAAGAAGTACACATTCTTCAAGCCCAAATACATTTACTACGCCACCTACCTGTCCGAAAAAATCGGTTACGCCCGTTACATCACCATCTTCCGCCAGCTCGAAAAGCACCCCGAAAAACGCTTTCACCCCATCTTTCGCTGGTTCGAGCTGTGGTGCAACGACGAGTTCCGCCATGGCGAATCGTTTGCACTCATCATGCGCGCCAACCCCAAGTTGCTGAGCGGCGGCAACAAGCTCTGGATTCGCTTTTTCTTGCTGGCTGTGTACGCCACCATGTACGTGCGCGACCACACCCGCCCCATGCTGCACGAAGCCATGGGTCTGGATTCGAGCGAATACGACTACCAGGTGTTCCGCATCACCACCGAGATCACCAAGCAGGTCTTCCCGCTGGCGCTCGACACCGACAACCCCGACTTCCGCCGTGGCCTGGAGCGCCTGTTTGCCTTGTCGCAAGCCATGGAAAAAGCCAAGGCCCGAGGCGGCGTGGTGGGTAAATTGCAGCAAGGCGTGTGCGCCGTCAAAGCCGCCGCCACCTTTGCACGCCTGTACTTCATGCCAGTCATTGCCCAAGACCTGTCGCCCCAGGTCCGTATGGAACCGGCATGGTGAATGAAGTCGTCTGGGCTTGCGTTTTCACGGCCCTGTGCTGGTGGCTCGGCACAGGCGTGATTTTGTGGCTCGACCGTCTGCCCACGCGCAGCTTCCGTTTCAGCCTGGCCGGTTGGACGGTTCTTTTGGCTTTGAGTTTTTGGGGCGTCGCCCAAAGCATGCAAGAGGTCAGCGTGTTCAACGCCTACCTCGCCTTTGGCAGCGTCATCGTGATGTGGGGCTGGCACGAGTTGGCCTTTTTGACCGGCTGGATCACCGGCCCGCGCAAAACCCCATTGGACGCAGGGGCCACGGGCTGGCCACGATTTGTGCAGTCGTTGCAGGTCATGCTCTACCACGAGCTGGCTTTGTTGGCCAACTTCGCCGTGTTGTGGTGGATGCAAGAGGGTCAGTCCAGCCATGTGGCGATTTGCACCTTTGCGATGCTGTGGTGCATGCGCCTGTCGGCCAAACTGAATTTGTTTTTTGGTGTGCCCCAAAACGGCGCGCAATACCTGCCCGAACATCTGAAGTACCTGGCCAGTTATTTCCGAACCACCCGCGGCATGTCCCTGTGGTTCGTGCTGTCGATGGGCGTGGCCATGGGCACCTGGTTCTGGCTGGTCTGGCTCGCCCAGCAAGGCGCGGTGGCCATCACCACCGGCTGGGTCATGCTGGCCACGCTGCTGGGCCTGGCGATTGTTGAACACGTCATCATGATTTTTCCTTGGCCACTGGAGCGGCTGTGGGGTTGGGCCATGGGCCAGACCACCAAACCGGCTTTGACCACACCCCCTTGAAGGCCCCCATGAACACCACCACCCATGCTTACCGCTCTGAAGGTTTCGGCATTCCAGCCGCACCCACGGGCACGGATCTGAGCACACACTCCACGCTGCGCCTGCGTCCGGTGGCGGTGGTCATTGGCAGCGGTTTTGGCGGGCTGGCCGCCGCGATTCGCCTGAGCGTCAAGGGCTACGAGGTCAAGGTCTTTGAAAAACTGGACGCTCCTGGTGGTCGCGCTTATGTGCACCACCAGGACGGTTTCACGTTTGATGCTGGCCCGACCATCATCACCGCGCCCTTTTTGCTGGAAGAGCTGTGGGCGCTGTGTGGCAAAAGTTTTTCTGACGACGTGAAACTGGTGGCCATGGACCCGTTTTACCGGGTTCGTTTTTCAGACGGCACCTGGTTTGACTACAACGGCGACCCCGAGCACATGCGCGCCGAAGTCGCCCGCTTTGAACCCGATGACCTGCCCGGCTACGAACGCTTTTTGCAAGAAGCCGAGCGCTGCAAGACCCTGGGTTTTGAAGGCATGGGCGACATGGCGTTTGACAAGGTCAGCGACCTGATGGCCGCCATCCCCGACTTCTTGCGCATGGGTGCTTGGCGCAGCCTGTACAGCTTGGTGGCCAAACACATTCGCAACGACAAGCTGCGCATCGTGATGAGCTTTCACCCCTTACTGATCGGCGGCAACCCTTTTGCCGTGACCTGTGCTTATGCGCTCATCAATTCGCTGGAGCGCACCTGGGGTGTTCACTCGGCCATGGGCGGCACTGGCGCGATTGTGAAAGGCCTGGTCGGCCTGCTGGAAGAACGCGGCGTGCCGCTGCGCTGCAACGCACCCGTCACACAAATCCGCATTGAAAACGGCCGCGCCTGTGGTGTCGAATTGCAAAGCGGCGAATTCGTGCCCGCCGACATCGTGGTGAGCAACGGCG
>JANQXJ010000121.1:0-18233 GCA_030729445.1 Limnohabitans sp.
CGATACACCCGAGCACATGGCCGCTTTGCAGGCGCATGGCATCGACACCATCGACCTGCTCATCGTCAACCTCTACCCGTTTGAAGCCACCGTGGCCAAGCCCGGTTGCACGCTGGCCGACGCCATCGAGAACATCGACATCGGTGGCCCAGCCATGGTGCGCTCTGCCGCCAAGAACTGGAAAGACGTGGGTATCGTCACCGACGCCAGCCAATACGCGGACGTGATGGCTGAGTTGAGGGCCAATGGCAAACTGAGCGATAAGCTCCGCTTTGCTTTGTCCGTCGCTGCGTTCAACCGCATCAGCCAATACGACGGCGCGATCAGCAACTACCTCTCCAGCGTGAACTTTGAAGCCGAGAAGCTCAGCGAAAACTACGTGCCCGAGCGCGCCCAGTTCAGCGGCCAATTCAACGAGCAATACGTGAAGGTGCAAGACCTGCGCTACGGTGAAAACAGCCACCAACAAGCCGCTTGGTACCGCGACTTAGCACCCGCTGCAGGCTCGCTGGCCACTGGAGTGCAGTTGCAAGGCAAAGAACTCAGCTACAACAACATCGCCGACGCCGATGCGGCGTGGGAATGTGTGAAGAGCTTCGAGGCCACCGCCTGCGTCATCGTCAAACACGCCAACCCCTGTGGCGTGGCCGTGGGCACCAGCGCACTCGAGGCCTACAGCAAAGCCTTCCAAACCGACCCCACCAGCGCGTTTGGCGGCATCATCGCTTTCAACCGCCCTGTGGACAAAGCCGCTGCCGAGGCCGTGAGCAAGCAGTTTGTCGAAGTGCTCATGGCCCCCGACTTCAGCGCCGAAGCGCTCGAAGTGTTCAAGAGCAAAGTAAACGTGCGCTTGATGAAAATCGCACTGCCTGCCAACTACGGCGACGTGCGCAACGCGCTCGAAACCAAACGCGTGGGCTCAGGCCTGTTGCTGCAAAGCGCGGATAACCACGAGCTGGCGCTGGCCGATATGAAGATAGTCACCGTCAAGCAACCCACCCCTGAAGAATTGCACGATTTGTTGTTCGCTTGGAAAGTGGCCAAGTTCGTCAAATCCAACGCCATTGTGTTCTGCAAAAATGGCATGACCATGGGCGTGGGCGCAGGCCAAATGAGCCGCCTCGATTCCGCCCGCATTGCCAGTATCAAGGCAGAAGCTGCCACGCTCAGCCTGCAGGGCACCGTGGTGGCGAGTGACGCCTTCTTCCCCTTCCGTGACGGCCTCGACGTGGTGGTGGATGCGGGCGCCACCTGCGTGGCCCAGCCCGGTGGCTCCATGCGCGACCAAGAAGTCATCGATGCGGCCAACGAGCATGGCGTGGCGATGGTGTTCACGGGTGTGCGGCACTTCCGCCATTGATTCGCGCCACTGATCGGACTGTTTTGAACTTTGACCCACTCGGCCTGACCCCCGCGCTCTTGCGTGCTGTGGGTGACATGGGCTTGTACGCCCCCACCCCCATCCAAGCCGAGGCGATTCCAGCCGCCTTGAAATTGACCGATGTGTGGGCCACTGCGCCGACCGGTTCGGGCAAGACACTGGCTTTTGCCTTGCCGCTGTTGCAGCACCTGCTGGCCGCGCCCCGCCAAACCAATTTTCGCCGTCCCGTGCGCATACTGGTGCTGGTGCCCACGCGCGAGCTGGCGGTGCAAGTGGGCGATGTGCTGGCCAACTTGGCCTACAAGCTGCCGCAGTCGCTCAAAGTGAACACGGCCTTTGGCGGCGTCTCGGTCAATCCACAAATGATGGCGCTGCGCGGCGGGGCCGACATCGTGGTGGCCACACCCGGCCGCTTGCTCGATTTGATCGACCAGAACGCCGTGCGCCTGGCCGATGTGCAGCACTTGGTGCTGGACGAAGCCGATCGCCTGCTCGACTTGGGCTTTGCCGACGAGTTGCAGCGCGTGCTTGCGCTGCTGCCTGCCAAGCGCCAAACGCTGCTGTTTTCGGCCACGTTTGCGCCCGAGGTGGAAGCGCTGGCAGCCAAGTTGCTGCGTGATCCGGTGCGCATCACGGTAGAGGCTTTTGAAGGGCACAAGCCCGACATCACGCAACGCGCCATCGCCGTCGACGAGAAAAGCCGCACCGCTTTGCTGCGCCACTTGATCACCGAAAACAGGTGGAAGCAGGTGCTGGTGTTTGTGGCCACACGTTACGCGTGTGAGCATGTGGCGAACAAACTCTACAAAGCGGGTGTCTTTGCCACACCTTTTCATGGCGAGATGAGCCAAGGCGCACGCCAAGAAGTGCTCAGCGAATTCAAAGCTGGACGCTGGGACGTGGTGGTCACCACCGACCTGGCCTCACGCGGCATCGACATCGCCATGCTGCCCGTGGTGGTCAACTACGACCTGCCGCGCTCTGCCACCGACTACACCCACCGCATTGGCCGCACCGGCAGGGCAGGGGCGCATGGTGACGCGGTGAGCTTTGTGACTGCCGCAGCGCTGGCGCACTGGCAGCTGATCCAGAAACGCGAAAGCCTGGAACTCGCTTTAGAGCAAATCCCCGGCTTTGAGCAAACCGAAACCCCGCCACCGCCATCGCCCGGCAATGGCGGCATCAAGGGTTCACGGCCAAGCAAGAAAGACAAGTTGCGGGCGGCGGGATTGCGCTGATGCTGCTTGATGCTGACTTTGACGACTTGAGAACCTGTTCGGCAGTCGGCTTTATTGACCAAGCTTCATGGATTTGCTGCTTTGGACAAACATGTCATACAGCTCTAGCGCAGCAGGCGTCAAGCTGACCGAGCGTCGTTTGATCAGGCCCATTTTTCTTTTCACGACGGGCTCTAGCAAGGGAATACTGACCAGCAACGGATGCCCCTTTTTGGGCATGGCCATGGCGGGTAATGCAGCCACACCCAAACCTGCTTCAACAAGACCAATCATCGTTGTTCCATGTTGAGTCTCGAACATGCTTTGAGGCTGGTTGACCAATCCGGCCAAGGCTTGATCCAGCAAAACACGATTTCCTGATACTTTGCTCACGGAGATGTAGTCGTATTTGGACAAGTCACTCCATCGCACCGATTTGTGTTGGGCCAATGGGTGGTTTTTATGGCATGCAGCAACAAAGTGCTCTTCCAAAATAGGCGTGAATTCGATGTCGTTTTCCTGCGAGCCCGTGAAGTTCAAACCAAAATCAGCTTCGCCATTTTGAACAGCCATCAAGACTTGGTTTGAACTGTCGTCGATGATTCGTACCCTCGTTTTGGGATAGCGTTGATGAAAAATTTTGACGACGCTCGAGACGAAATAATTGACTGCTGAGGGCACGCTGGCGATGGTCACTTCCCCCATTCGACTGGCGGCCACTCCTCTGATATTGAGCAATGTGGCGTCTAAAGCATCGAGGATGTGCCGCACTTGCTTGTCAAATTCTCTGCCCACACTGGTCAGGTTGACCTTTCGGGTCGTGCGCTCTAACAACTGAGTGCCCAAAGCGTTTTCCAACTTCTCAATTCGGCGACTGAAAGCTGGTTGCGAGATGTGGATGGATTCTGCCGCTTTGCGAAAGTTGCCGAGTTCGGCAACGGCGCGAAAGGCGATCAAGTCGTTGATGTCGAAGTTCATGCTGGTATTAACCCTGTCGATTGATGCGTTTTATGAATCAATCGATTCTAAATAAGCAATTCACTTTATTGCAAGGGGGTCGGATGATGCGTCAGCACGCTGCACCAGCAGGTGTTGGTATTTCACATTTCAAAGACTTCACCCGTTCACAGGAGACAACCATGAACCACACGTTTAGCCGCCGCCAGTTTGGACGCACCGCGCTTCAGTTGGCCGCTTTGACTTTGACGCTGTCCGGCACGCAACTCGCCCACGCGCAAAACGTGAGCTTTGCTGGAAAAACCATCGAATGGGTGATTCCGTTTGGCGTCGGTGGGGGCTCTGATGTGTGGGCAAGATTCAATGCGCCTTTTTTGACCAAATACCTGCCGGGCAACCCCAATGTGGTGGTTAAAAACGTGCCTGGTGGCGGCTCGATCACGGGTGCCAACCAATTTGCTGCCAACGCTAAACCCGATGGACTCAGTGTGCTTGGCACGTCCGGTTCGACCCAGTTCCCCTATTTGCTGGGCGACAAGAGGGTGAAGTACAACTACAAAAACTGGGAGGTTTTGATGGCTTCGCCTACGGGCGGTGTGGCTTACATCAGCACCAAGCTGGGTGTGAATTCCTTGCAGGACCTGGGCAAGCTGAAGGGCGGCCAGCAATTGGTGTATGGCAACCAAGGCGCAACGTCGCTGGATCTGGTGCCCTTGCTGGGTTTCCGCATGTTGGGCCTGGAGGTGAAGCACGTGATGGGCATGAAGTCGCGCGGTGAAGGCCGTTTGGCCTTCGAGCGCGGCGAAGCCAACATCGACTACCAGACCAGCTCGGCCTACATCAAAAACTCTGTGCCTCTGGTGAAGGAAGGCAAGGCATTGCCGCTGTTCAGCTGGGGTGTGACTGACGACAAGGGCAACCTCATCCGCGACCCGGCCTTCCCCGATCTGCCGCACATTGCTGAGGCCATCAAGATCGTGACCGGCGAGGCACCGGCTGGCGCTGAGTGGGAAGCCTTCAAGGCATTTTTGATCGCGGGTTTCCCAGCGCAGAAAATGATGCTTGTGCCCAAAGAAACGCCCAAAGCGATCGTTGAGGCGTATCGCAAGGCATTCCGGGACATGGCCAAGGACCCTGAATATAAGGCTGGAGTTGTCAAAACCCTGGGTGGCTACGAGCAGGTGACCGATGCCGCAGCCGAAGCGCTGATGCGCGAAGGCACCACCATCGCACCAGAAGCCCGGGAATTGGTGCGCAACTACCTGACTAAGTACTTCAGTACGAAATTCTGATTCGGCGCAGCGCCCTGTTAGACGCATGGGGTGTCTTACGCTTTGCGTTTGACACCTCTATTTTTTGATTGTTCTCTTTGAATACAGCAGACGCATACTGTATTTTCGATTGGAAATCCTGTGTTAGAAACCATGCAGAGCGCCTTTCTGGGGCTCATGAACCTTCATCACCTTGGCTTCATGCTGCTGGGGGTCGTGGTGGGTCTGGCCGTGGGGATCATGCCCGGACTGGGCGGCATTGCAGGTATGTCCTTGCTCATGCCCTTCGTCTATGGCATGGACCCGGTAGCAGCGATCGCCTTGCTCATCGGCATGGTCGCGGTCATCCCTACAGGTGACACCTTCACTTCGGTGCTGATGGGCATACCCGGCTCCAGCGCCAGTCAGGCCACCGTGCTGGACGGCTATCCACTGGCCAAGAAGGGGCAGGCAGCGCGGGCTTTGAGTGCGGCCTTCTCGGCGTCTCTCATGGGTGGTGTGTTTGGTGCGGTGATGCTGACGGGGTTCGTGGTGGTGGCCAGGCCACTTATCTTGCTGTTCTCGACCGCCGAACTTTTCATGTTCGCGATACTCGGCCTGTCGGTGGTCGGTGTACTCGCTGGTGCCAGCATCGTGCGCGGCGTGGCCGCTTGCGGGCTGGGCATCATGTTTGGCGCCATTGGTGCGGCACCTGCCACGGGTGAAAGCCGGTTCGACCTGGGCATAGACTACTTGCAAGACGGCATCCCCTTGACCATCATCGGGCTGGGCCTGTTCGCCATCCCTGAATTGGCCGACTTGATTCGACGTCAAGGCGCCATTGCTTCGGGCTCGACTTTGGGCTCGGGTTGGCTGCAAGGGGTCAAAGACACCTTCCGCCACTGGTTCCTTGTGCTGCGCTGCGCTGCGATGGGCACGGTCATCGGCGCCATCCCTGGTCTGGGTGGCGGGGTGGTGGATTGGATTGCTTACGGTCACGTGGTGCAATCCACCAAAGGTGAAACGAACTTTGGTAAGGGCGATATACGAGGTGTGATTGCACCCGAGTCCGCCAACAACGCGCTTCAGGGCGGCGCCTTGATGCCCACCCTGCTGTTCGGCATTCCAGGCTCTGGCTCCATGGCCGTTTTCCTGGGCGGTATGGTGCTGTTGGGCATGCAGCCTGGTCCCAGCATGGTGACCACCGACCTGGGGCTGACCTACACCATTGCCTGGACGCTGGCTCTTGCCAGTGTGATTGGTGCCTTCATCTGTTTCCTGCTGGCGGCGCCCATCTCTCGCCTGACCTTTGTGCCGTTCAATTTGATCGCGCCGGCCATGATCATGCTGATCTGTTTCGCCGCTTTTCAGGCGCGGCGCGACATGACCGATCTGCTGCTGTTGTTCGGCTTGGGTATCTTGGGCATTTTTCTGCGACGGTTTGGCTGGCCGCGTCCGGCCTTCCTGATTGGATTTGTGCTCTCGGGTCAGGTTGAATCTTATTTGTACCAAGCCGTGCAGTTCAATGGTTGGGGCTTCGTCACGCGCCCTGGCGTTCTCATCATTGGCGCCTTGGCGATCGCTTCCCTGATGATGGCGGTGCGCAGTCGGGTATCGGAGGACGGTTCGGTGGCTGTTGGGGCGCAAGCGGCCGAGCAAGCTGCTGCAGCACCCATTGGCGGCAACTCGCGCGCCGAGCGCATGCCGCAGATCGTCTTTTCTGTCCTCATGCTGATCGTCTTCGGCTATGGCGTGGCCAGCAGCTATCCCTTGTCGTTCCTGGGCTCGGTGTTTCCCTTGGCCACCTCGGCACTGATGCTCATGTTCACGGTGATCATTGTGTGGAAGCAATTGCGTGCAGCGCCCGGGCACTCCACGCACTATGACCAAGAGGTCGCCGCCAAGATCAAAGGCGAACACGACGGCAAGAGCGTCTGGCCTTCGGTCATGTGGTTCGCCTTCCTGTTTGGATTGACCACTTTGGTGGGCTTCATCCTTTCATTGGCGGTGTTCATCATCACCTTTCTGGTGGCACGGACCTCGCTGGGTTGGCCGCGAAGCCTTTTGTATGCCGCCGTGTGCATTGCTTTCATGAGCACCGTCGGACACTTCATGACGTTGGATTTCCCGTCGGGTTTGTTGCAACGCATGGTCGAACTGCCATGGCCTTTAAAGTGAAGACTCTTTGACCTCCGCATGTGATTTTGGATTTGAATATGAGCGATACACCCACCCCTTTGTCTGATTGGATTGGCCGCCAAGAAGTGGCCCACGACCACATCGCAGCGACCCCCGTCAAGGCCTTGAATGCCACCTTGGATCACGCCGCGATGGACGTGGTTGATGGCAGTGCCTTGCCGCCACTGTGGCACTGGTTGTACTTCCTGCCGCTGCACCGCCAAAGCGACATCGGGGCAGATGGCCACGCCAAGCGCGGTGGCTTCTTGCCCCCCGTGGCTTTGCCACGCCGCATGTGGGCGGGCAGCCAGTTTGAGTTTCGTTCGCCGGTGCGGGTGGGCGATTCGGTGGAGCGCACATCGACCATCGCCAACGTCACCGAAAAAGAAGGCCGCACCGGCAAGCTGGTGTTTGTGAAGGTGCGCCATGAGTTGCGATGCAACGGCGCAGCCGATCCGGCCATCGTGGAATTTCACGACATCGTCTACCGCGAGGCCAAGCAGCCCAGTGATGTGGAGCCGCCCCCGCTGCCATCTCCACAAGATGCGGCTTGGCAACGCGAGATCGTGCCCGACGACGTGCTGCTGTTTCGCTACAGCGCGCTGACCTTCAACGGTCACCGCATTCACTACGACCGCAAGTACGTGACCGAGGTGGAAGGGTATCCCGGCCTGATCGTGCACGGCCCACTGATTGCCACGCTGTTGATGGACCTGGTTCGCCGGCAAATGCCCGGTGCTGAGGTGGCCAGTTTCAGTTTCAAGGCGGTGCGCCCGACCTTCGATTTGCATGCATTCAAAGTCAACGGCGCTCCACAAGCCGATGGCAAGACCGTACGGCTTTGGGCTCAGGACCACGACGGTTGGCTGACCATGGACGCGGTTGCAACGGTTCGTTGAAAGGCCCATCCCATGCAACCTCTAAAAGGCATCACCGTGGTCACCCTGGAGCACGCGATTGCGGCTCCGTTTGCGACCCGCCAACTCGCCGATCTGGGCGCGCGCGTCATCAAAGTCGAACGCCCCGGCGTGGGTGATTTTGCGCGCGGTTACGACACCCGCGTGCGCGGCATTGCCTCGCACTTTGTCTGGACCAACCGCAGCAAAGAAAGCCTGACGCTGGACGTCAAGCACCCAGAGGCACAACGCATTTTGCAAACCATCATCACCGAGCAGGCCGATGTGGTGGTGCAGAACTTGGCGCCGGGTGCGGCCGCGCGCTTGGGTTTGTCGTATGCCGACTTAAAGGCCGTCAAGCCCGACATCATCGTCTGCGACATCTCGGGCTATGGCGACAACGGCCCCTACCGCGACAAAAAAGCGTATGACCTGCTGATTCAGAGCGAAGCGGGTTTTGTGTCGGTGACAGGCACCGAAGACACCCCATCCAAGGCGGGTCCATCGATTGCCGATATCGCCGCTGGCATGTACGCCTACACCAACATCTTGGCGGCGCTGTTGCACCGCCAGCAAACCGGTGAAGGCCAGCACATCGACATTTCCATGCTCGAGGCGCTCACCGAGTGGATGGGTTATCCGCTCTACTACAGCCTCGACGGTGCTGAGCCACCCAAGCGCACGGGGGCCAGCCACGCCACCATTTATCCCTACGGTCCGTTCCCCGCTGGCGATGGCAAGACCGTCATGCTCGGCTTGCAAAACGAGCGTGAATGGAAAGCCTTTTGTACCCACGTGTTGATGCAACCCGATTTGGCCGACGATCCGCGCTACGCCAGTAACCCCAAGCGGGTGGCGGCGCGCGCCGACCTCTACCGCACCATCGTGGAGGCATTTGCCGGATTGACCGCGGCTGAGGTGGTTCAACGTTTGGAAGCGGCTCAAATCGCCAACGCCCAGGTCAACACCATGGCCGAGGTGTGGGCGCACCCGCAGCTGCAGGCGCGCGGGCGCTGGACCACGGTGGAGACCTCGGTGGGAACGGTGCCGGCGCTCACACCGCCAGGCTCTTGGAGTGTGTCGCCGCCGCGCATGCAAGCGGTGCCGTCCTTGGGCGAGCACACCGCCGCCATCCTTCGCGAACTGGGCTACAGCGACGCCGACGTGGCCGCTTTGCGCGAGCAGGGGGTGGTGTGACACCGCTGACCTATTTGTTTGTGCCGGGCAACCGTCCCGAACGGTTTGCCAAGGCTTTGGCGAGCCATGCTGACCGGGTCATTTTGGATCTGGAGGATGCGGTGTCGCCACAGGACAAGGCCAGCGCACGCGCATCCATTGGCAGCTGGCTGGCATCGGCAGAGCCAGCGAGTCGAGCGCGGGTGTTGGTGCGCATCAACGATGCCCTCAGCCCATGGCACACCGACGACCTGGCTTGGTTGCAGAGCCAGCCCTTGTCCGAGGTGATGCTGTCCAAATGCGAAACCCCTGAGCAGGTGGCGGTGGTTTTGAGCCATTTGCCCGCAGGCGCGCAGGTGCTGCCCTTGATGGAGACCGTTCGTGGTGTTCATGGCGCGGTGGCGATTGCCCAAGCGCCCGGTGTCTCACGACTGGCTTTTGGCTCGATCGATTACCAGCTCGATCTCGGTGTTGACACCCACAGCCCCGCACTGGAATACGCGTCGGTGGCCTTGACCGTGGCGTCTCGTCTGGCCGATTTGCCTGCGCCGGTGGCGGGTGTCACCCCCGATTTGGACCCCAGTGTGGTGGCGGCCGACGCCGAGCGCGCCCTTGCCTTGGGCATGGGTGCCAAGTTGTGCATTCACCCCCAACAAATCGATGCGGCCCGCCAAGCTTTTGTGCCGAGCCCAGCGACGGTGGCCTGGGCGCATCGCGTGGTCGATACCTGGGAACACACCCAGCACCCGGGCGCTGTTCAGGTCGATGCCCGCATGGTCGACAAACCGGTTTATCTCCGGGCTCGGCGCCTCTTGGCCCAGTCCCCCATTTCTGTTTAACCCAACAACATCAAGAGGATTTCATGGCTGCCACCATCATCGATTCACGCATCTTCGGCGACATCTTCAGCGACGCGCGCATGCGCCAAGTCTGGTCGGACGAGAACCGCACAGCCAAATACCTGGACATTGAGCGTGCATTGGCCAAGGTGCAGGGCGAACTGGGCTTGATTCCGCAAGAAGCCGCCGATGAGATCGTCAAGCACTGCGAGTTGTCCATGATCGACTGGGACAAACTCAAAGCCAAGACCGAGCAGATCGGCTACCCGATCATCGCGGTGGTCAACCAGATCAATGCCAATTGTCGCGACCGCTTGGGCGAGTATTGCCACTGGGGTGCGACCACGCAGGACATCACCGACACCGCCATGATCTTGCAGATGCGCGAAGGCTTGGCTTTGGTTGAGCAAGACTTGTCAGACATTTCCGACGCCTTGGCCGTGCTGGCCGAGAAATACCGCGACACGCCCATCATCGGTCGCTCCAACCTGCAGCAGGCCACTCCCATCACCTTTGGCTACAAGATGGCCAGTATTTTGGCGGGCATCGAGCGCCATCGCGAGCGTCTGCAGCAACTCAAGCCGCGCGTGTTGATGGGCGAGTTCGGCGGGGCTTCCGGCACGCTGTCGTCGCTGGAAAAGGGCGCGATGGAAACCCAAGCCGCCTTGATGAAAGAACTGGGCCTGGCCCAGCCACTGATCTCTTGGCACACCGTGCGCGACACCGTGGCCGAGGTGGGGGCGTTCTTGGGCTTGGTCGGGGGCTCGCTGGGCAAAATCGCGATGGACGTGAAGTTGCTGATGCAAACCGAAGTTGGAGAGGTGTTTGAACCCTTTGCGCCTGGTCGCGGTTCCTCGTCCACCATGCCTCAAAAGCGCAACCCGATTTCCTGTCTGTACATCCACGCCAACATTTCGGTGGCGCGCCAGCACGCTGCTGCCTTGATGGATGCGATGGTGGCCGACCACGAGCGCTCCACCGGCCCCTGGGAGATCGAGTGGGTTTCGGTGCCGGAGATCTTCTGTTTGATGTCGGGTGCGCTCAAGCAGACCAAGTTTGTGTTGCAGGGCCTAGAGGTCGACGCCGACCGCATGCGCGCCAACATGGACATGACCAACGGCTTGGTGATGTCCGAGGCGGTGATGATGGGGCTGGGCACCTATTTGGGTCGCGAATATGCACACGATCTGGTCTATGACCTGTGCCGCCAGGCGCTCAAGGAAAACCGTCCGCTGATCGATATCCTGGAAGCCCATCCGGAAATCAATTGCCACGTCAACCGGGCTCAACTCGAACACATGTGCAACCCCGTGCACCACGTCGGTCAAGCCGGTGTGATGGTGGACCGTGTGCTGGCCGCCAGAAAGCGGGGCTGATGCATCGTTGATCGGCGTGCTGCCGGTGCTGGAGGGCTGACATTAGATGCAGCTATTTAGCGGACGATGCCACCAGTGGCATCGTCTCCGGCGATGATTTTGGTTATGTGGCGCAAAAAGGGTGCGGGTGCTACTTTTTGTGCTGCGCTGCGAAATATGCTGACGTTCTTTGATAGGAGCTAGAAATTTGCCCAATGGATGGCGGGCAGCGCGTTAGGCTGCATCATGGTCCAAAGCATCCTGTTCATCAGGTGCCCGCTCTAGGATGACCCTCACCCCTTGCTTGCACAAAATCTCCACGTACACGGAGATGGCTCCAGTTTTGGCCGCAGCGTCCACGGCCTCAATCACTGCACTCACCCGCACCACTTCGGCGCTGTCAGCGTTCAGACCCACCTTGCAGTCAAAGTCCCAAAAGTCCACGCCCTTGGGCAGGGCTCGGTTACGCTCGCGCTTGAAATATTTGCGGATGTCGTGCTTGACGGCTTCAAGTACGCGGTCGGGGTGCTTGCCTTCGGCTTGCAGTGGAAAATTCTTTTTCATGGAGGTCCTGATGGATGGGCAAGCGCCCGGTCCGGACGTGAATGCAGTTGAGAATTATCGCCGCTTTGTCCCGTTCGCCCAGTCATAGCTGTTCGAGGCTTCACGGTCATGAACAACAAAGGTGACCCACAGTGTTGCAGATGAATGGACGCCAGGCTGGGCGAGCTCGGGATGTTTTGTACCCCTTTAGGTTGTGTCACCCCTAGGAGCTTCGCACCAAGCAGCGACGATCAGCGCAGTTTCAGCGGAAGCGGTACTTCAGCTGAAAACTGACCGCGCCATACAGCCGGTCTTTGAGGGGTGGCACCAGCGCCACATTCAGACCCCAGTGGCGGCCTTCCAGGCTGGCGGTGGGAATGAGGGCCGGAAACCAGCCACCCTCGTAAGCATTGGGGTAGCCGTTGAAAGCCCCTGCCACCACGCCCAGCTTCACGCCAGCCCAAGTCCAGGGTTGGTAGTAGGCACCCACATAGTTCGAGTTGGCGTTGTTGCTGTTGCGAAAACGCCCCGCCGTGGCCGACCAAGTGTCATCGATGCGGTATTCGACACCGATGCCAGGGTTGGCATTGCGCAGGCCTTTGTGGCTGTCAAAGTGCGCCGAGTAAAACCCGGCATTCACCCAGAGGCGGCTGGCGTCGAACTCGGCATGGGCCGTCAGCGCCGCCGAGCTGACGCAAAGCAGGCAAGCCAAGCGCTTCATAGGGTGGCTCAGAGCGACTTGAACACGTCAGCCGCCACACGCACCGTCTCGGCGATGTCGGCTTCGGTGTGCGCAGCACTCACAAAACCGGCTTCGTACAAAGCGGGGGCGATGTACACACCGCCGTCCAGCAAACCGTGGAACAACTTGTTGAACTTGGGGCTGTCGCTGGTCATCACTTTGGCGTAGTTTTGGGGTAACTCGGGCAGCAAGAAAAAGCCGAACATGCCGCCCTGGCAATCGCCCACAAAAGGCACACCCGCCGCAGCGGCAGCGCCCGTCAGGCCATCGACCAGGCTTTGGGTGCGGGCACCCAAGGCGTCAAAAAAGCCGGGCTTGGCAATCTCGCGCAGCGTTGTGAGGCCACACGCCGTGGCCACCGGGTTGCCGCTCAAGGTACCGGCTTGGTAGACCGGGCCAGTGGGCGCCAATTTGGACATGATCTCGCGCGGGCCGCCAAACGCGGCCAAGGGCATGCCGCCGCCAATCACTTTGCCCAGCACCGTCATGTCGGGCTTGAAGCCGGGAATGGCTTTGGCGTACACGCTTTGTGCGCTGCCCAGGGCCACGCGGAAACCCGACATCACTTCGTCAAACACCAGCAAGGCGCCATGCTCGGTGCACAACTCGCGGCAGCGCGTCATGAAGGGCACGCTGGCCCGCACAAAGTTCATGTTGCCCGCAATCGGCTCGATCATCACGCAGGCCAGTTCTTTGCCGTGCAGGGCAAAGGCCTCTTCCAGCTGCTGGATGTTGTTGTATTCGAGCACCAAGGTGTCGCGCACCACTTCGGGCGGCACGCCCGCGCTGGTGGGGTTCCCAAAGGTGGCCAGGCCCGAGCCAGCCTTGACCAGCAAGGCGTCGGCATGGCCGTGGTAGCAGCCTTCGAACTTGATGAATTTGGTGCGACCAGTGGCCCCGCGTGCCAAGCGCAGGGCGCTCATGCCCGCTTCGGTGCCCGAACTCACCAAGCGCACCATCTCCATCGAAGGAACGTGCTTCAGGATTTCTTCGGCCAACTCGATTTCGCGCTCGGTGGGGGCACCAAACGAAAAGCCGTCGAGGGCCGCTTTTTGCACCGCTTCGAGCACGGCGGGGTGGCCATGTCCCAAGATCATCGGGCCCCAGGAGCCGATGTAGTCAATGTATTTCTGACCGTTGGCGTCCCAAAAATACGCGCCTTGGGCACGCTGCACAAAGCGCGGTGTGCCGCCCACGGCACGAAAGGCGCGCACAGGGGAGTTGACCCCACCGGGGATCACTTGGGCTGCGCGGTCAAAAAGGGTTTGGTTGCTGTCGGTCATGTCAGGTCTCAGTGTTTGGTTTCGTTGAAAGGCACTTCAAAATAATCGGACCCCGGGTGCACCTCGGGGCTGTCATCTTCGGCTTCTTCGTCTTCGGGGAGCGCCCAGAACAGGCGGTCCGGAATAACTTGGCCCATGCCGGGTCGAAAGCCTTCGTCCAGGCATCGGTCCAAGTAATGCAAGGCTTCGCTGGTGGCTTCGGGCAGGTCCATGCCGGTAGCCAACAAAGCGGCCAGCGCAGCGGTGAGCGTGTCGCCTGCTCCTGCAAACACCGCCTCGATGCGTTCAAACTTTTCGTGGGCCAGCACGGTTTCGGGCGAGGCCAGCACGTTGTCGATGTGTTGCTCGGGCAGGGGCAGGCCGGTCACCAGGGTATAGGGCACGCCCAGCTCGGCCGCGGCTTTGGCGATGTCGCGCGGGCCGGGATTGCGCTCGCCGCGCCAGTCGGGCAGCAACCAGCGGCGCAGCGTGCTGTGGTGGCCCACCAGCACGCTGGTTTGGGGCAGCAGCAATTCGCGAAAAGCGTCTAAATAGGCGTCGATCTTGTCTTCTTCCCACCAAGACAGGTTGGGCATATAGGCCACGACCGGTACACCGATGTAGTCGTCCGACAGCTCAGCAATCACTGCCAAGCTCTCGGGTGTGCCGACAAAGCCGACCTTGATGACCTGCACGGGCACATCTTCGGCCACAGCGCGGGCTTGGTCGTGAACGGCTTCGTCGTCCAAGGGGTAAAAGTCGGTGATGCTGCTGGTGTCGCGCACATAAGTGCCTGTGCACACGGGCAAGCAATGCGCACCGACCGAAGCCATGGCCACTGCGTCGCAACCCAGTCCGCCAGCCCCACTGGGGTCGTTGGCATTGAACGACAGTACACAGGCCAAAGAGGCCGACTCTTCGTCATCCGGGCGTGGGGCGATGTCGGTGATGGCGGGCTTGGAATCGGTCATTGAAGGTCAAATGTCAGGGCCAAGACATGCCGGTCGGGGCGGGTCTTGAATGGGCCGATACAATCAAATCATTCTATTCGACTCTCTGATTGCGACACTGTGATGGAACACAAAACCTGGATGTGCTTGATTTGCGGCTGGATTTACGACGAAGCCGCGGGTGATCCCGAGCACGGCATCGCCCCCGGCACCAAATGGGAAGACGTGCCCATGAACTGGACTTGCCCCGAATGCGCAGCCCGCAAAGAAGACTTCGAGATGGTCGCCATCTGATCAGTCCGCGCTTTTCTTGACCACGGCGTACCGCGCCAAGGTCTTTTCGCGGGCTTCGGCGTGGTCCACGATGGGGGCAGGGTAGGTCTTGCCGATCACCACCCCCGCCGCCTGCAATTCCATGGGTTTGGCCAGCCACGGCGCGTGCAATGCGGCCGTCGGCAAGTCGGCCAATTCGGGCACATAGCGGCGGATGAATTTGCCCTCGGGGTCGAACTTTTCGCTTTGGCTGATCGGGTTGAAGATGCGAAAGTAGGGTTGCGCGTCACAGCCACTCGAGCTGGCCCACTGCCAACCGCCGTTGTTGGCCGATAAATCAAAGTCGTTCAGGTGGGTGGCGAAGTACTTTTCGCCCCAGCGCCAGTCGATGCCCAAATCCTTCACCAAAAAGCTCGCCACCACCATGCGCAGGCGGTTGTGCATGTAGCCTGTCTGGTTGATCTGGCGCATGGCCGCGTCCACCAGCGGGTAACCGGTGCGGGCTTCGCACCAGGCGTCAAACAGCTTGTGGGCGTGCGGGCCGTGCTCCCAGTGGATGGCGTCGTAATCGGGTTTGAAGCTTTGGCCGCGGCCCACATGGGCAAAGTTGTGCAGCACCTGCACATAAAAGTCGCGCCAAATCAGCTCTGACAGCCACACGCTGGCCCCCACGCTGCCCGCCAGCATGCGCGGGTGCGCCTCGCGGGCCAGCTGGCGGATGGACACCGTGCCAAAGCGCAAATGCACACTCAAATAACTGGGGCCTTTGACAGCGGGGAAGTTGCGTGTGTCTTCGTACTGGTCAATGCGGGTCAAAAAGTCTTGCAGCAAGGCCTGAGCGCCAGACTCGCCGGTGGGGATTTTCAGGGCTTGCAGGTTGGTGGGCTCAAAACCCATGTCGGCCAAGCTGGGCACTGGCTGCGCCAGATCGTCGGGGCGGGGGGCCAAGCGACCGGCCAGGGGGGCGACTTCGAAAGCCTGCAGGTCGTCGGGCGTGACTTTCTTCAACCAGGCATTTTTGTAGGGCGTGAACACGCTGAAGGGTTTGACCATCTGCGTCAGCACCTCGTTGCGCTCAAACACCACATGGTCCTTGTAGGTGTGCAGCACGATGCCGTGGTCGGCCAGGTGGCCGCGCACCTGGATGTCCCGGGCCAGCGCCAAGGGCTCGTCGTCGTGGTTGGCAAACACCACCTGCGCCTGCAGGTGCTGGGCCAGCTTGACGATTTTGTCCTTGGCCACGCCGTGGCGAACGATCAGGCCAGCCTGGGGGTGGCCTGCCAACTCGCGCAAGCGGGCATCTACCTCGACCAGCGACTCGCGGATGAACTCGACCCGGCGGTCGGCGCGGGGCAGGGCGTTCAGGATCTCGGTGTCGAACACAAACGCCACATGCACGCGCTGGCAGTGCTTCAGGGCCTGGTGCAGGGCCGCGTGGTCACTCACGCGCAGATCGCGCCTCAGCCAGACCAGGCCACAAGAAAAAGGGGTTTCCATCGAGGTATGCCGGTTGGAGTCAAACAATGCACCTGTGGATCCCGTCCACAGAAACGGGGCCGCTAAAATCGGTGCATGACTGCCGATTCTGCCTCCATTGACCTCAAGCATCATTTCCTGATCGCCATGCCCGGGTTGGAGGACGAGACATTTGCCCGCAGCGTCGTCTACATGTGTGAGCACAGCGCCCGCGGGGCCATGGGGCTGATCATCAACAAGCCCGCCGACATCAGCATGCGCCACCTGTTTGAAAAGGTGGAGTTGCCCCTGCGCCGCGAAGACTTGATGGAAAGCCCTGTGGGCCATGGCGGCCCGGTTCAGACCGAGCGCGGCTTTGTTTTGCACGAGCCCTTGCTCCTGGACAAACCCGAGCAAGATGGCCCCGTTTACGCCTCCACCCTCACCATACCGGGCGGGTTGGAGATGACCACCTCGCGGGATGTGCTCGAAGCTCTGTCTTCAGGTGTTGGGCCCCGTCGGGTGCTGATCACCCTAGGTTACTCCTCTTGGGGTGAGGGACAGCTTGAATCCGAGCTGGGCGAAAACACCTGGCTCACGGTGCCCGCCTCGGCCAATGTGATTTTTGAGGTGCCCATGGCCGAGCGCTACGACCGCGCCCTGGACCTGTTGGGCCTGAAAAGTTGGATGCTCTCGCCTGACGCGGGGCACGCATGAGCAGCGCACCCGAAAACACCGTCCCTGCCAAGCACCAGAGTTTTTTGGCCTTTGACTATGGCCTCAAGCGAACGGGTGTGGCCGTGGGCAACCGCCTGATGAAGTCGGCCACGCCACAAGGCACCATCGCCGCCGAGGGCGACGCCCGCTTTGAGCACATCGCCAAACGCATCAAGGAGTGGCAGCCCGACGCGCTGGTGATTGGCGTGCCCACCCACCCCGATGGCGGCGAACACGAGAACACCGTGCGTGCCCGCAAGTTCGGCCGCCAGCTGCGCGGCCGATTTGGCCTCGTGGTCTACGAGGTCGATGAGCGTTACACCACCACCGAGGCCCATTCTTATGGGGCCAAAGACGCCGATGCTGCCGCCGCCGCGATCATTCTTGACCAATTTTTAAGGAACATCCCATGAGCGCACTCGCCCTGAATGCCGAGGCCTTGTACATGGAGTTGCTGCGCGGAGTTCGCAGCCTGTGCACGGCCAACACCCGACTGGTGGGTATCACCTCGGGCGGCGCCTGGCTGGCCGAGCGCCTGCAGCGCGACTTGGGCTTGCCCGGCGAGTCGGGCCAAGTGTCTTCGGTCATGCACCGAGACGACTTTGCCCAGCGCGGTCTGTCCTCGGGAGGGCAGACCAGCTTGCCCTTCGAGGTCGACGGTGCCGACATCCTGATCCTGGACGACGTGCTCTACACCGGACGGACGATTCGTGCCGTCCTCAACGAAATTTTTGACTACGGCCGCCCCGCCCGCGTGCAGCTGGCCGTGCTGGTGGACCGGGGCGGGCGACAGTTGCCGGTGCAAGCCGACTACGCCGCCGCCCGTGTGGCTTTGCCCGAGTCGCAATCGCTGGCGCTGGCCCGCGATGCAGAGGGCCGTTTCAGTTTTGAAGTGGAGATCAAAGCCCCGCTTTCTTGAAAGCGCAGCCACAAGCTACGAGGTGACAACAACATGCTCTACAAACGCAATAACCCCCAACTCAACAAGAACGGCGAGCTGATCCACCTGCTCTCCACCGAAGGCCTGTCCAAGGACATCCTG
>JANQXJ010000121.1:18333-24204 GCA_030729445.1 Limnohabitans sp.
GCCAACCTGAGCGCCATGGCCGCCGACATTTTTGTGGTGCGCCACAGCGAGTCGGGCGCGCCGTATTTGATCGCGCAGCATGTGGCGCCTCATGTGCATGTGGTCAACGCCGGTGACGGGCGCCATGCCCACCCCACCCAGGCGCTGCTGGACATGTTCACCATCCGGCATTACAAAAAAGATTTTTCCAACCTCACCGTGGCCATCGTGGGCGATGTGCTGCACTCGCGTGTGGCTCGCTCGGACATCCATGCCCTCACCACCCTGGGCTGCGCCGAAGTGCGTGTGGTCGGCCCCAAAACTTTGGTGCCTGCCGACATGGCCCAGATGGGTGTGCGGGTCTTCAACAACCTGGAAGAGGGCATCCAAGGCTGCGATGTGGTCATCATGCTGCGCTTGCAAAACGAGCGCATGAGTGGTGCGCTGCTGCCTTCCAGCCAAGAGTACTTCGAGAGCTTTGGCCTCACCCCCGAAAAACTGCAACTGGCCAAGCCCGACGCCATCGTCATGCACCCCGGCCCGATCAACCGCGGGGTCGAGATCGACTCGGCGGTGGTTGACGGTCAGCAAAGCGTGATCCTGCCGCAGGTGACTTTTGGCATTGCCGTGCGCATGGCGGTGATGAGCATCGTGGCGGGCAACGTCGCGTAATCAAGAGCCGATTAGGAAATACACGATGAAACTCCTCATTCAAAACGGCCGTGTGATCGACCCGGCCAGCGGCTTTGACCAAACTGGCGACGTGGCGATTGCCGCAGGCCGCATTGTCGCCATGGGCCAAGCCCCTGCCGACTTCAGCCCCAACCGGGTGATCGACGCCCAGGGTTGCATCGTGGCCCCGGGCCTGGTGGATCTGGCGGCGCGTTTGCGCGAGCCCGGCCAGGAGCACGCGGGCATGCTCGAGAGCGAAATGGCCGCAGCCGTGGCCGGTGGGGTGACCAGTTTGGTCTGCCCACCTGACACCGAGCCGGTGCTGGACGAGCCGGGTCTGGTCGAGATGCTGCGTTACCGCGCCGAGAAACTGCACCAAGCCCGCGTGTTGCCTTTGGGCGCACTCACGGTGGGCCTCAAGGGCGATGTGCTGACCGAAATGGGCCAGCTCACCGCCGCTGGTTGTGTGGGTTTTTCTCAGGCCGAGGTGCCGATCGCCAGCACCCAGGTGCTGCAACGCGCCTTGCAATACGCCAGCACTTTTGGCTACGCCGTGTGGCTGCGCCCACAAGAGCTGCACCTGGGCAAGGGCGTGGCCGCCAGTGGGGCTTTGGCCACGCGCATGGGCCTGTCGGGCGTGTCGGTGGCCGCCGAAACCATTGCCCTGCATACGATTTTTGAGCTGGTGCGCAGCACCCAAGCCCGCGTGCACCTGTGCCGCATCAGCAGCGCCCAAGGGGTCGATTTGATCCGCAAGGCCAAGGCCGAGGGTTTGCCAGTCACGGCCGATGTGAGCATCAATTCGCTGCACCTGACCGATGCCGACATGGGCTACTTTGACAGCCGCGCCCGCCTCATGCCCGTGTTGCGCCAGCAGCGCGACCGCGACGCGCTGCGTGCAGGTCTGGCCGACGGCACGCTGGACGTGCTGGTCTCCGACCACACCCCGGTGGATGCCGATGCCAAGGCCTTGCCCTTTGCCGAAGCCGAGCCCGGTGCCACGGGCATGGAGCTGCTGTGGAGCCTGGCGCTCAAATGGGGGCAGGACGCAGGTCTGCCTGTGGCCCAAGTGCTCTCACGCATCACGACCGATCCTGCCCGTGTGCTGGGTGCCACGCTCGGCAGTCTGCAGGACTCGGTGGGCCATCTGGCCGTGGGCGGTGTGGCCGATGTGTGTGTGCTGTCCACCGAAGGCCACTGGTTGGTGGGTGATGCTTCACTGCGCAGCCAAGGCAAGAGCACCCCGTTTTCGGGTTACGAGCTGCCCGGCCGCGTGCTGGCCACGGTGGTGGGCGGTCAGGTGGCTTTCGAAGCCGCTTGAGCTGAGGCACACTGCGCATGACGGTCCTGAGCGCCATCTGGAAATTCCTGCGTGGCCTGTGGCATGTGCTCGTGGGCATGTGGACCATTTATGTGCGCTTTCCACAGTTGACACCCGAGCAGCGCGAAATGCGCGTGCAGGCCTGGGCGCTGCAGTTTCTGGCTTTGTGGGGCATTCACCTGCGTGTGATCGGCCAGCCCGTTGCCAGTGGCCCCGCGCTCATGGTGGCCAACCACATCTCTTGGCTCGACATCTTGGTCATCCACGCCGCGCGGCACTGCCGCTTTGTCTCCAAATCCGACATCCGCGAGTGGCCACTGGTGGGCATGCTGGCCACGGGCGCGGGCACGCTGTACATCGAGCGCACAAGCCGCAAAGACGCGCTGCGCATGGTCCTGGACATGGCCAGTGCCATGCGCAATGGGGATGTGGTGGCGGTGTTTCCGGAAGGCACCACCAGCGATGGGCGCGAGTTGCTGCCCTTTCACGCCAACCTGATCCAAGCGGCCATTCAGGCCGAAGCCCCGGTGCAGCCCATGTCGTTGAAGTTCATCGATGCCCAAACCGGTGAGCTGAGCTTGGCGCCTTGTTACATCGGCGACGACACGCTGATTGGCTCCATGTGGCGGACCCTGAAAGCCAGCCGCATCGAGGCGGTGGTGCACTTTGGCGAGCTCCAACTGGCCAACGGCCGAGATCGCCGTGCCTGGGCGCAGGATCTGCGCCGGGACATCATGGCCCTGCGGGATGCACCTTGAGTGGGTCATTCAAGGGCCTCATTTTGGCCACTTGACGTTTTTCCTCAGGCCGTGAATTCGCGTGTGATTTGCCACTGGCCATTTCGCCAGACCCAGACCATGGTCTTTTGGTCGCTCGACTGCAGACGCTCGTCCTGATAGAGCTGGGTAAAGTGCACCGTGGCTTGGTTGGCGTCGATCCGCAGCGTCATGTTTTGCATGTCGTGCCGGATGCTTTTTTTGCTGGTGATGCGCTGCGTTCGCTGCTGTTCCCATGCAGATCGGCTCAAGCCCTTGGCGGGCTCAAAGTCGCTGGCATACATCCCCAAATACGGCGTCATGGCCTGTCCGCTCCAGGCTTGGCTCCATTGCTGAAGGGCCTGACGCAGCGCTTGCTCCGTGCCGCTGGCTTGAACGGATGCGGGCGGCGGTGAGAGGGCTGCGACCGTGGTCGCTGGAGGAACGGGGGCCTGGGCTGCGCTACCCACCGGCAGCTGACCGCTGGCGCTCTCGCTCAATGAGGTCACGATCACCGAACCCGGGGGTTCAATTGGCGGTGTCCAGTTACCGAGCAGGTCGTCATTTTTGGCCATCAATTGGGACAAATGCATGAGGGCCAAGGCCACTAAAAAAAACAGCAGGTGACGCCTTCTCAGCCACACTGACTGATCGCTCAGTCGCATGACTTGTTCCTTGGGCGTGTCAACCTCAGGCTGGTCACGCTGCTCCCAAGGCGCCAAGCTGCGGGCGGCTGGGTTCTGGCCCGAATGGGGTGTCGTGTTCAACACCACTTGCCTGAAATCGAAAAAACCACCCCTTCCGCCGACCTCGTGCGTTGAAGCGCTTTCCTCGCTTGAAAAAGTTCTTGAAATCATCGGCTTGCCAACTTGGTTTCGTATTTTCGGTGTAATTTACAATTTTATTGAATAATAGTAAAGATATTTTTTTCGCAGAAGAGCTTGAAAGAGTTCTTTGTTTGGCATTTTTAGCATTTGGCGGCAGGCATATTGCTAAAAAATCAAGCATCTGGCCGCCCTGTGAGCGCTGCGTGAGTGCCAATGAGGGGGAAAGCGGTCAAGCCCGACTGAGGATGGCCATTTTTAGACAGGCACTGAGGGCAGTGGCTAGTCGACGGCTTTGGGTTCAAAAGCCTTTGGTGAAATTGATATTTTATGTGAATTTGATACTTTGATACTTCGGGTCCGTGTGCTCACAGGCCTCGGCCTTGGCACAAGGCATCTGGCATAACTCTCGGTCGTTGACCGGGCAAGCGCGATTGAAGGTGACCACATGATCAACCTCGGCGCGGATGCCGATCCATTCGCCCAGCTTGTGGTCGTGGTGGCTGGGCACATGGGCCATCAGCAGTTCACCACTGGCCAGGCGCAAGGTGTACAAAAATTCCGAGCCCCGAAAAGCCTTGCGGATGATCTGCGCCTTCACCGCCGCGTCGTCGTCGTGCACGATGTCATCGGCACGCAGCAGCACATCGCATTCACCGCCTTCAAAGGCACAGGGCAGGGGGCATTCGGCCACATCACGCAGCTCGCCCACCGGGGTACTGACCAAAATGTGCCCGTCCACCTCGCGCAGCGTGGCGGGCGTGAAGACGCCGTGACCAATGAAGTCGGCCACAAAGCGGGTGGCCGGGCGGTGGTAGAGGCTGTAGGCATCCTCCCACTGGTGCAAATGGCCCTCGTTCATCACGCCGATCACGTCGCCAATCGCAAAGGCTTCGAGCTGGTCGTGGGTGACCAGCAGCGCGGTGGCCTTGGCGGCTTTGAGGATGTTGCGCACCTCGTGCGCCAGGCGCTCGCGCAGGTCAATGTCCAGGTTGGAAAACGGCTCGTCCAGCAGCAGCAGGTCGGGCTTGGGAGCCAGCGCACGGGCCAAGGCCACGCGTTGCTGTTGGCCACCCGACAGTTCATGCGGGAAGCGTTGGTCCGAACCGGCCAGCCCCACCAGCTCCAGCACTTCGGCCACGCGGGCCTGGCGTTCGGCCTTGGGCAGGTGTTCCAGCCCAAAGCCTACGTTTCGGCCCACATCCATGTGCGGAAACAGCGCGTAGTCCTGAAACACCATGCCAATGCGGCGGCGCTCGGCGGGTTCGGTGTGGTCTTTTTCGCTAACCACCCGGTTGGACAGCAAAATCTGCCCGCCCGACACCGGCTCCAAGCCCGCCACTGCCCTGAGCAACGTGGTCTTGCCGCAACCCGATGGGCCGATCAGCACGCCAATGTCGCCCGAGCGCAGGCCCAAACTCACCCCTTGCACGGCGGGCGTGGGGCTACCGGGGTATTGGATGTCCAGTTGGCGCAGTTCTAGAAACATATCTGGGATTGTAGGCAGGTTGACATGGCCGCGTCGTCAGCCCGGGCTGTACAGGTCGAGTGGTCATCACGCATTTGATTTGCACTGTCATCATGGACTTGATGAGTAATGTCATCCCGGACTTGATAAGAAATGTCATCCCGGGCTTGATGAGAAATGTCATCCCGGGCTTGATGAGAAATGTCATCCCGGGCTTGATGAGTAATGTCATCCCGGGCTTGATGAGTAATGTCATCCCGGACTTGATCCGGGATCCAGGGTTAAAAGGGGATGGACCCCGGGTCTTCGCCCGGGGTGACAAAGTGGTGTTGTCATCCCGAACTTGGTGTGCACTGTCATCATGGATTGGATGAGTAATGTCATCCCGGACTTGAAGAGTAATGTCATCCCGGACTTGATCCGGGATCCAGGGTTGCAAGGGGATGGACCCCGGGTCTTCGCTCGGGGTGATTAAGTGGTGTTGGCTTGACGGGTTCGTCAAAGGCCTTCAGGGTGCGCCTTCTACAATAGCCCTGATATGTTGACCACCTTGGCCCGCCGTTTATCGGGCCTTCCCTCCATGCTGTTTGCTTTGCTGGCGCTGGCTTTGGCCTTGCCGGTTTTGGCTGTGCTCGGCTCGTGGCTGCAGTGGAGTGGTGAGAGCGCCAGTATCTTGCGCGAGATGGCGGCCACCGTGCTGCCCGATTATGCGCTGACCACGCTGGGCCTGTGCCTGATGGTGGCGGTGGGTGTCACGGTGCTGGGCCTGGCCACAGCGGCGCTCGTGACCTTGTTCGATTTTCCGGGTCGTGGTGTTTTTGAGTGGCTGCTGCTTTTGCCGCTGGCCATGCC
>JANQXJ010000122.1 GCA_030729445.1 Limnohabitans sp.
CCTCTAATCTGAAGTCGGCGCACCAAAGCATGTCTGCCGTGCCGCCCGCCTCCTACCGCGCCGCACTGCATGCGCTGGTGCAGTTTGAGCAACGCGCCGCTCTGCCCACCCTCACCGTGTCCGTGTTGTGCCTGGCCGCAGAACATGACCGTACCGCCCCGCCCACCGTGATGGAACGCATGGCGCAAAAGATCCCCGGTGCGCACTACGCCTGCCTGGCCGGGGCAGGGCATTTGCTGCATTACGAACACCCCGAGGTGTTCAACGCCGAACTCGAAAAATTCCTGAAGGACGTGAAACCATGACCGACGTGACAGCCCTCTCTCAACCAGACGTCATGCCCATCTGTGGCGACGACTACCCCCTGACCGAGAAACAGCAAAAGCTGATGACCCTAGCCCGGCAACTCGGCCGCGAGAAGTTCGCACCCCGTGCCGCGCAGCTCGACCGCGACGCGCAGTTCCCGTTTGCCAATTACAACGACATGCGTGACTCGGGCCTGTTGGCCCTGTGCGTGCCCGAAGCGCATGGCGGCCAGGGGGCCGATTACGCCACTTACGCCATGGTCTCGGCCGAGATCGGCCGCTACTGTGGCGCCACCGCGCTCACCTTCAACATGCACGTTTGCACCATGCTCTGGAGCGGCTTGTTGTCTGAAGACCTGGAGATGACGCCCGAGCAACGCGCCTCACACCGCACGCACCAGGCCACGCACTTTGCCCGCGTGGTGAAAGGCGGCGCGATTTACGCACAACCTTTTTCTGAAGGCGGTGCAGCAGCCTCAGGCGCTCAGCCCTTCGGCACCCTCGCCGTCAAGGTCGATGGCGGCTGGAAGATCAATGGCAAAAAAATCTTCGCATCCCTGTCGGACGCAGCCGATTACTTTGGCGTGCTCTGCACCGAGAAAAAAGAGGGCGCTGACCTCTCGCGCCGCGACACCCTGTACCTGGCCATCCCCCGCACCGCGCCGGGCTTGACGATCGAAGGCGACTGGGACCCGCTGGGCATGCGTGCCACCGTGTCGCGCAATTTGATTTTCAAAGACGTGTTCGTGCCCGACGACGCGGCCCTCATGCCGCAAGGCCTGTACTTCCAGGCCGCCAGCCGCTGGCCGCACATGTTCATGACGCTCTCGCCCACCTACATGGGCATCGCGCAAGCGGCGTACGACTTCACCGTGGCCTATTTGCGTGGCGAGATAGCGGGCACGGGCCCCGTCAAGCGCCGCCAGTTCGCGACCAAACAGATCGCCGTGGCCGAGATGTTCATCAAGCTCGAACAAACCCGCAACCTGTTCTTGCGTGCGATTGAAGACGCCAAGGTCGACCCGAGCAAGTCCACCCGCCTGCGGGCCTACGCCGCGCAGTACACCATCATGGAAAACGCGCAAGATATTGCCCGCTTGGCGATTCGCACCTGCGGCGGCCAGTCCATGCTCAAAAGCCTGCCGCTCGAGCGCCTGTACCGCGATGCGCGATGCGGCTCGCTCATGCTGCCCTGGACGGCCGAGTTGTGCATGGACCGCATTGGCCGCGAAGCCCTGTACGAACCCGGCGAAAAAGACGAGTGATGTTCAGCGACGAAACCAGCCCCCTCGCGGCCCGCTTTGCGCAGCTGGCGCAGGACTGCGGCACGCAGCCCGCCATGACCTTCCGGGGTGATGAGCGCAAAGCCACCCAGACGGGTGACAGCACCTTCGCCTACGACTTTGCCAAATTTTGGCGGCGCGTGGAGCGCGTCACCGCGCACCTGCAGTCCACCTGGGGCGTGCAGCCGGGTGACCGCGTGGCCTGGCTGGGCTTCAACCACGAGCTGCAACTGGTCATGTTGGTGGCCTGCGCCCGTTTGGGTGCGGTGTTTTTGCCGCTCAACTTTCGCCTGGCTGTGCCCGAGCTGCAGCAGGTCATGCAAGACGCTCAGTCGCGTCTGCTGGTGCACGACACCCACCACGCCGATACAGCCCGTGCGCTGCAAGGCGCAGACCTGCAACACACCCACCACGACACGCTGATCGCCACCGCCTCACCACGCGCCTTGCCATTGCCCGTCGTGCATGGCGACTTGCCGCTGCTGCTGGTCTACACCTCGGGCACCACGGGCGTGCCCAAGGGGGCGGTGCACACGCAGGCGGCGCTGCTGGCCAATGCCCGTGCCAGTGCCTGGGCGCACGACTTTGCAAACGGCGACAAAGTGCTGTCCACGTTGCCCATGTTCCATGTGGGCGGCCTGTGCATCCAGACCCTGCCCGCGCTGCTGGCTGGGGTGGAGGTGGTGCTGCATCCGCGCTTTGACCCATCGGCTTGGCTGGATGAAATGCACACGAGCCGCCCCAGCTTGTCGCTGCTGGTGCCCGCCACCATGCGCGCCGTGTTTGAACACCCGCGCTGGGCCGATACCTCGCTGGCTTGCCTGCGCGGCATCATGACCGGCTCGTCCACCGTGCCTGTGGCTTACCTCGAAACGCTGCATGCACGCGGTGTGCCCGTGGGGCAGGTTTATGGCACCACCGAGACGGGGCCTGTGTCCATCGTGCTGCGACTTTCTGAGGCCATGGCCCGCGTGGGCGCTTCGGGCTGGCCGCACCCGCAAGCACAGGTCAAACTCATCGACGTCCAAGGGCAGGAAGTTGGCCCCGGAGAGACGGGCGAAGTCTGCATCCGCGCCGATAACCTGATGCGCGGCTACTGGCGTGCGGACGGTGTACCCAACACGGGTCTGCAAGACGGCTGGCTCCATTCCGGTGACCTGGGCCAGCGTGCTGAAGACGGCTGCGTCACCATCGTCGGCCGCAGTAAAGACATGATCATCTCGGGTGGCGAAAACATCTATCCGGCCGAAATCGAAAACCAGCTCGTCACCTTGCCCGGCGTGGCCGAGAACGCGGTGGTCGGTGTGGCCGATGCCCGCTGGGGCGAGGTGCCCGTGGCGGTGCTGGTGCGCAGCCCAGACGCCGCAGGGCAAGACCTGAGCGCCGAAGCCGTGCTGGCCCATCTACAGTCGCGTATCGCCCGCTTCAAACTGCCGCGCCGCGTGGTCTTCATGGGCAGCTTGCCTAAGAGCGCTTTGGGCAAAGTGCTCAAGCCCGCCTTACAGGCCCAGTTGGTAGGGGCCAACCCTTCACATGTGACAGGGATAAACCCTTAAAAATGGGCTTTTCTTCGCCTGCGTGACAGTGATTGCGCAGGCTGGTGGCATCATCGTTTGCATCTTTTACAAGGAGACAAGCATGGTTCATTTTTCGAAGTCATTCACACGCCGCCCAGTGCTGGGCATGGTTGCGGCCGTGGTGTTGTCCACCACCACTGCAGCCTGGGCGCAAACCGCCTGGCCCAATAAGCCGGTCAAGATCGTGGTGCCCTTTGCACCCGGTGGCACCACCGACATCCTGGCCCGCGCCATCGCGCCGGACCTGAGCAAAGCGTTTGGCCAGCAATTCGTCATCGAAAACAAGGGCGGTGCAGGCGGTAACCTGGGGGCCGAACAAGTGGCCAAGTCGAAAGGTGACGGCTACACCCTGCTCATGGGCACCGTGGGCACACACGGCATCAACCGCGCCCTGTATGCCAAGCTGCCCTACGACCCCTTCAAGGACTTCGCCCCCATCACGCTCGTGGCGGGTGTGCCCAACGTGATGGTGGTCAACGCCGAAAAAGCGGCGGCCAACAAAATCAACACCGTCAACGACTTCATCAAATATGCCAAAGCCAACCCCGGCAAGTTGAACATGGCCTCGAGTGGCAACGGCACATCCATCCACTTGGCGGGCGAGTTGTTCAAGTCACAAACTGGCACCTTCATGGCGCACATTCCTTACCGGGGTTCTGCACCAGCGCTACTGGATCTGTCGGGTGGCACCATGGACGTGATGTTTGACAACCTGCCCTCTGCCATGCCACTGATCAAAGGCGGCAAGCTCAAAGCCCTGGCGGTGACCAGCAGTCAGCGTTCTGCGGCCATGCCCGAGCTGCCTACCGTCGAGGAGGCTGCCGGTCTCAAAGGCTTTGAAGCCAGCAGTTGGTTCGGTTTGTTGGCTCCTGCAGGCACGCCCCCCGATGTGGTCAGCCGTATCCAGCAAGAAGTGGCCAAGTCGCTCGCCACCCCGGCCATGAAGGAACGCCTGGCCACTTTGGGTGCGATTCCCAGCGGCAACACGCCAGCGCAATTTGTCGCGCACATTGACCGCGAGCACAAGAAGTGGGCCGAGGTCGTCAAAGCCTCGGGCGCCAAGGTCGACTGATGGCCTGGTTTGAAGGCTTCGAGCGGCAAACCCTCATGGTGGCGGGCTTGCCCGTTTGCTTTCGGCAATCGGCCGATTGGTCTGCGCAAGCGCACTTACCGGTGATGGTGCTGCTCCACGGCTTTCCGCAAACCCATGTCATGTGGCACCGCGTCGCGCAAAACCTGCGCGGCCGTTACCGCCTGGTCATGCCCGACCTGCGGGGCTACGGCGATTCGTCGCACGCCATGGGCGACGCCGAGCATGCGCACTACAGCAAACGCGCCATGGCGCAAGAAGTGGTGGACTTGCTCGACGCGCTGGGCGGGGGTGATGTTGTCCTCTGCGGGCCCGACCGGGGCGGGCGCGGGGCGCACCGTGTGGCGCTGGACCAGGCCCCGCGCGTCAAGAAGTGG
>JANQXJ010000123.1 GCA_030729445.1 Limnohabitans sp.
CCGGGCATGGCCGCGATGGCCCTCGCACTGGGCATGGCGATTGACTCCAACGTGCTGATCAACGAGCGCGTGCGCGAGGAGCTGCGCAACGGTGCAAGCCCGCAAGCGGCCATCAACGCCGGTTACGACCGCGCCTGGTCCACGATTTTTGACTCCAACATCACCACGCTGATTGCGGGTGTGGCCTTGCTGGCCTTTGGCTCCGGCCCGGTGCGCGGCTTTGCGGTGGTGCACTGCATCGGCATCTTGACCAGCATGTTCTCATCGGTGTTCTTCTCGCGCGGCTTGGTGAACTTCTGGTACGGCCGCCAGAAAAAACTCAAGACCGTGTCCATCGGCACTGTTTGGCGTCCCGATACGGGTACAGCGGTCACAGCGGCCAAAGCCGACTGAACGGGAGATCAAAAATGGAGTTTTTCAGAATCAAAAAAGACATTCGCTTCATGCGCCACGCGCTGGTGCTGAACGCGGTGTCCTTTGCCACCTTTTTGTTGGCGGTGTTCTTCCTGTTCAACAAAGGACTGCACCTGTCGGTGGAGTTCACGGGCGGCACCGTGATGGAAGTCAGCTACAGCCAACCGGCCGATCTGCCCAAGGTGCGTGGCGTGGTTTCGGGCCTGGGTTATGCCGATGTGCAGGTGCAAAACTTTGGCTCGGCGCGAGAGGTGTTGATCCGCTTGCCGGTGCAAAAGGGTGTGACCACCGCCCAGCAAAGCGAAGCCGTGTTGAGCGCCCTGAAAGCGGCTAGCCCCGATGTGACGCTGCGCCGCACCGAGTTTGTGGGCCCGCAGGTGGGCAACGAACTGGTGGAAGACGGCCTGATGGCGCTGGCCTTTGTGGTGGGCGGCATCATGCTGTACTTGGCCATCCGCTTCGAGTGGAAATTTGCCGTCTCGGCCATCATCGCCAACATGCACGATGTGATCATCATCTTGGGCTTTTTTGCCTTCTTTCAGTGGGAGTTCTCTCTGGCGGTGCTGGCAGCGGTGCTGGCGGTGCTGGGTTACTCGGTCAACGAATCGGTGGTGATTTTTGACCGGATTCGCGAGAACTTCCGCCGCTACCGCAAGATGAACACCGTGGAGATCATCGACAACGCCATCACCTCCACCATCAGCCGCACCATCATCACCCACGGCTCGACCCAGATCATGGTCTTGTCCATGCTGCTGTTTGGGGGCGAGACGCTGTACTACTTCGCCTTGGCTTTGACGATTGGCATTTGCTTTGGCATCTATTCGTCGGTGTTTGTGGGCGCGGCCGTGGCCATGTGGCTGGGCATCAGCCGTGAAGACATGGTCAAGCCCGTCAAGAAAGACAACGACCCGAACGACGAAAATTCGGGCGCAGTGGTCTAAAACGCTGCGCAACCATGCTGACATCGCCTTCGGGGCGGTGTCCTCTCAAGGGCCTCAACACACCGTTGATGGCCCTTTTTTCATGGTGAGCTGGCCAACACGGAGAGCGCCTGGACTGTTGAAGACTCAACGCCGTATTTTTACTTTGAAATAGGTAAACTTCATTCAATGAACCCGCTGTTACCGTCCGTATTTTTGTCACCCGATGCTTTGCAAAGCAGCAAGTTGATGGGCCGTCAGTCGGCCGGACGGGGCTTCATGCGAGGCCTGGCCCACGCTTATGCGGACCAGCAGGAGACGCTGCATCTGGTGCACGGCGGGGGCAAGCAACAAGCCGTTTTGGAGATGGAGGCCCGCAGCACCGGCTGGACCGCCCCGATCACTCACCATTTGGCCCAACAGCCAAACGCCTGGCCCGTTGGGGTGATGTATTACCCGGCACCGTTCAATACCCGCATGGCTTGGCAGCGTAGCCGCTTGGGCGCAGGCCATATGGCTTTGTGTGGTGTCACCCACACCATCAGCTCCTCAGGGGTGCTGGCCCAGTTGGCCGACTATGTGCAGGGCCCGTTCACAGGGGCCGATGCCTTGATTTGCACATCACAAAGCGTGCTCAAGGTGGTTCAACAAGTCTGGCAATTGCAGCACGAGCAACTGGCACGGCGCTTGGGGGTGCATGCTTTGAAGACGGCTTTGCCGATGACGCCTGTCATTCCTTTGGGCGTGCATGTCGACGATTTCGTCACCGGGCCAGCGCTGAGGTCTCAAGCCCGTGCCGAATGGGGTTTGGCGCAGGACGAGGTGGCGGTGTTGTTTGTCGGGCGTTTGAGTTTGCATGCCAAAGCCAACCCCTTGCCGATGTACCTGGCCTGCGCACGCGCTGCAGCCCAAACAGGGCAACGTGTGCGGGTGTTGGAGTGTGGCTGGTTTGCCAACGATGCCATAAAAGATTCTTTTGACGAGGCCGCACGCGCCGCAGGCGTAGCGTTGACACGCATTGATGGACGCGTGGCGGGGGTGACGCAGAGGGCGTTTGCAGCTGCCGATGTGTTCATGTCTTTGTCTGACAACATTCAGGAGACCTTTGGTTTGACTCCGCTCGAAGCCATGGCAGCGGGCTTGCCTGTGGTGGCCAGCGACTGGAATGGCTACCGTGAAACGGTGCGCGATGGCATCGATGGTTTTTTGGTGCCCACGGCTCAACCGTCTGATTTGTCTTGCAGCCTGGCCGTGAGTGAGGCTTATGAAGACGGGCGGATCAATTACGACCACTACATTGGCCATGCGCACCTGATGGTGTCGGTCGATGTGGCGGCTTGTGCACGGGCATTGGTGCGCCTGATCGACGACCCCGTGTTGCGCCAACAAATGGGGGCCGCCGGACGCGAGCGTGCACGGCAAGTGTTCGATTGGCAGGTGGTCATGGGGCAATACCAGGCCTTGTGGACTGAACAGGAATCGCGTCGCAGGGCTTTGGCCGCCATGGCAGTGCCCACTGTGCGTGACCCGGCATTCACCAATCCTTTGCTGTTGTTTGACCATTACCCCAGCGCCACACTGGAGGCAGAACGCTTGTTGTGGCGCGACCCGCAGGCCACCCCAGAGATGGCCCATGCTTTTCGCGCCCTGGGCATGTGGGGCTTTTCGGGCCAGCGGCTGGTGTCGGCGCAGGAGATGGCCACGGCCTGGTTGGCCTTGCCAGAGCGCGGGCAGCACGGCATGTCCGTGGCGCAGTGGTCGCGCGGCCAGGGTTGGCCTGTCTCGCAAGGCCTGCGGCATGCGGTGTGGATGCACAAGATGGGCTTGCTCTCTTGGGATGCCCCAGCCAGGGAGGTGCAAGCGTGAAGGTGTTGCTGGTTCATCAAAATTTCCCCGGTCAATTTCGTGGGCTGGCGCCAGCACTGCAACAGGCGGGGCATGATGTGCGTGCCTTGTCGGTGCGCAAGGAGTCGGTGATTGCCGGGGTGCACCATGTGTCTTACCAACCCGAGCGCAGCAGTTCGCCGCAGATCCATCCTTGGCTGCTGAACACCGAAACTGCGGTCATTCGAGGGCAGGCTGCCGCCGACATGGTGCAACGCCAAGCCGCACAGGGCTGGACGCCGGATGTGGTGTTGGGCCACACAGGCTGGGGCGAGATGCTGTTCATGCGCCAAGTTTTGCCGCATGCCCGATTGTTGGGTTTCAGCGAAATGTATTACCGCGATCAAGGCGGCGATGTGGGTTTTGATCCTGAGTTTCCGACCCCACCGCTTTCAGCCCAACGCTTGCAGGTGCGCAACATGCATTTGGCTTCGAGTTTGCTGGCGTGTGATGTGGGCATCACCCCCACGCAATGGCAAGCCGAAGGCTTTCCGTCGGCCTTGCGCGAACGTTTGCGCGTCATCCACGATGGCATCCGCACCGATCTGCTCACACCCGATCCGTCGGCCTGGGTGTCGCTGAACCGGGCGGGCTTGGTGCTGCGCCAAGGTGATGAGGTGGTGACCTTCGTCAACCGCAACTTGGAGCCCATGCGCGGTTACCACCAGTTCATGCGGGCCTTGCCCGACATCTTGCGGCGCAGACCCCAAGCGCGGGTGGTGATTGTGGGGGGCGATGAGGTCAGCTATGGCGCCGCACCGCCGGGAAGCAAGGGCTTCAAGCAGTTGTTTCTGGACGAAGTCAAAGACCATTTGGACATGTCCAGGGTGCACTTTGTCAGCCGCGTGCCGTACAACACCTTGATGGCTTTGCTCAGGGTGTCATCGGCGCATGTGTATTTGACAGTGCCCTTCGTGTTGAGCTGGTCCCTGCTCGAAGCCATGAGCCTGGGGGCGCTGGTCATTGGCTCGGACACCGCGCCAGTGCGCGAGGTCATCACCGATGGACAAAACGGTTTGCTGGTCGATTTTTTCAAACCGGCCCAGTTGGCCGATCGGGTGTGTGATGTGCTGGCCGATCCAGGGGCTTTTCAGCACTTGCGGCAATCGGCACGGCAGACTGTGGTGGACCGCTACGATTTTCAGTCCGTTAGCTGGCCCGCCTATCAAAAAATTCTGACTGCTTGATCTGGTGCCGACTTCAAAAAGTTGCACCTGTAGGAGGCGCAGCCGTCCAAATTTGTTCAGGGCTTGAGGTCCAGCGGCACCTGCGCCTCAGCGGCTGCTTTGGCCCAGTGCCGATCTTCGGCCGCGCGTTCGGCGTAGCGGTTGAAGCGCCAAGAGTTGCCTTCCATGGTGATGCGGTGCCAGATGCTGCGCTTTTCACCGGGGCTCATCTCGATCCACA
>JANQXJ010000124.1 GCA_030729445.1 Limnohabitans sp.
CCTCAAAGCCACAATGGTAGACGCGGCATTGGCCAAAGGCAGCCAGGCATACCTCCCCAGTACGCAAGAACAACGCTTTGCCGTGGGCCAGCGCGTGCGGGCCCTGAACCTGAACCCCCAAGGCCACACCCGGCTGCCGCGTTATGTGCGTGGCCATGTGGGAACGGTGGTGCTGCACCACGGCAGCCATGTGCTGCCCGACCAGCATGTCAACAAAATGCTGCCGCCTTTTGACGGCACCGCCGAGCACCTCTACACCGTTGTGTTTGACGGCACGGAGTTGTGGGGCCCACAAGCCGAAGCCGGGCACCAAGTGAGTGTGGACGCCTGGGAGTCTTATTTGGAAGCCCTGCCCGCATGACCACCTTGAACGACCTGGCCCAAGCCTGTGGCGACGGCTTTCCCATGCCCCCCACGGCCAACAACGGGGCCGTGTTTGCAGAACCCTGGCAGGCCCACGCCTTTGCCATGACCTTGCAGCTTCACGAAAAAGGCGTCTTTTCGTGGCCCCAGTGGGCCGAAGCCCTGACCCGAGAAATCCGCGCAGGCCAAACGCGCGGCGAAGCCGACGACGGCAGCCTTTACTACACCCACTGGCTCAATGCGCTGGAGCAGTTGGTGATCGATCGCCAACTGGGCACGCCCGATGAAATCCACGAGCTGGAACACGCCTGGGCCGATGCTGCTGAGCGCACGCCACACGGCCAGCCCATTGTGTTGAACGCCGAATAAAGAGGCCTTTTTTGAATCTTCGTTTGTGGGCCATGTTGGCCTTGATGGGCAGTCTGGTGTCGCTGGCGGTGGGCACCTCGTTCGCCAAAAGTCTGTTTCCTGCCTTGGGCGCCGAAGGCACCACCGCTTACCGTTTGGTGTTTGCCACTGTGATGCTGATGGCCGTCTTCAGGCCTTGGCGCAGAAAGTGGGTCTGGGCCGATGCACTGCCGCTGGGCTTGTACGGCGTCACGCTGGGGGTGATGAACCTGCTGTTCTACAGCGCCATCAAGACCATCCCTTTTGGTGTGGCGATTGCCATCGAATTCACCGGGCCGCTGGCCGTGGCCGTCTGGACCTCCAAAAAAGCCAGCGACTGGCTGTGGGTGACCTTGGCGGTGGTGGGTTTGGCCTTGTTGCTGCCTTTCCCAGGGGCCGATGCGGCCACGGCGCTAGACCCGATGGGCATGTTCTTCGCCTTCGCTGCGGGGATTTGCTGGGCGATGTACATCGTATTTGGTCAGCGCGTGGCCCTGCGCTATGGCGCCATGGCCACCCCCATGGGCATGCTGGCGGCGGCTGTGGTGGTGGCCCCGATTGGCGTGTGGCATGCGGGCAGCGCCTTGCTCGATCCGCAGTGGCTGGCTGCCGGGCTGGCCGTGGCCTTGCTCTCAAGCGCGATCCCGTATGCGCTTGAGATGTTCTCGCTCAACCACTTGCCCAAAAACACCTTCAGCATCTTGCTCAGCCTGGAGCCCGCTGTGGGCGCTTTGGCGGGCTGGTTGGTGTTGGCCGAACACCTGACGCTGGCGCAGGGCGTGGCCATTGCGCTGGTCATGGCCGCATCCATGGGCACCGCCTGGTCGGCGGGTCAGGACAAGCGTGTCACACCCGGCAGCGGGCAGGCATAAATGGCGTTGCGCATGGCGGCAATCGCCTCGTAGCGGGTGTAGCTGCGCCGCCAGGCCAGCACCACGCGGCGGGTCGGGGGCTTGCCGCCCGCTGGGTCGATGATCGGCAAATAGCGCACCGGTGAATCGTGCGGTCCGCCTGCACGTTTGCGCACAGGTTTGAGGTCGGGCACCGACATGCGCGGCACCAGCGTCACGCCCATGCCTGCGGCCACCATGTGTTTGATGGTCTCGAGCGACGAGCCCTCAAAGGTTTTGCGAATGCCCTCGGTCTGGCTGGCGTAGCGGGCGAACTCGGGGCAGACCTCGAGCACATGGTCGCGAAAGCAATGGCCCGTGCCCAGCAGCAGCATGGTTTCGTTTTTGAGTTGCTCGGGGGTGATGAACGCCTCTTTGGCCAGCGGGTGGTTCAGTGGCAAGGCGGCCATGAAGGTCTCGTCGTACAGCGGCGCAATGGCCAAACCCGACTCGGGAAAAGGCTCGGCCAAGATGGCGCAATCGAGCTCGCCCGTGCGCAGCATCTCCAGCAGCCGGACGGTGAAGTTCTCTTGCAGCATCAGCGGCATTTGCGGCACGTCGGTGATGATCTGGCGCACCAAGTCGGGCAGCAAATACGGCCCAATGGTGTAGATGACACCCAGCCGCATGGTGCCAGCCAGTGGGTCTTTGCCGCGCTTGGCAATTTCCTTGATCTCGGCGGCTTGCTCCAGCACGCTTTGCGCCTGGCGCACGATCTCTTCGCCCAGTGTGGTGACCGACACCTCGCTCGCGCTGCGCTCAAACAGTTTGACTTCCAGCTCTTCTTCGAGCTTCTTGATGGCCAGCGACAGCGTGGGCTGCGACACAAAGCAGGCCTCGGCCGCTTTGCCAAAGTGCTTTTCGCGGGCCACGGCCACGATGTATTTGAGTTCGGTCAGGGTCATAGGTGTTATTTAAACATCAAGCCTTGAGGTACTCGGATTTTCCGCCCAACCAGCGGCCAATGTGGCGCTCGGCCAAACCCGCGTGCCGGTCCAGCATTTGTGGGGCCAAGGCCCGCGCCCAGTCCAGCAAATGGCTGTCGGTCTCCAGATCGGCAAAACGCAGCAAGGGCGCACCCGACTGGCGTGCCCCCAAAAACTCGCCCGGCCCGCGAATTTCCAAATCGCGCCGGGCGATCTCGAAACCATCATTCGTCTCCACCATGGCCCGCAAACGCTCGCGGGCGGTCTCGCTCAGGCGCCCGCCCTCGGGCGTGCCATACAGCAGCACACAGGCCGAGGCCGCCGCGCCGCGTCCCACCCGGCCGCGCAACTGGTGCAGCTGACTCAGGCCAAAACGCTCGGCATGCTCAAT
Source organism: Limnohabitans sp. (assembly GCA_030729445.1). GTDB lineage: Bacteria > Pseudomonadota > Gammaproteobacteria > Burkholderiales > Burkholderiaceae_C > Limnohabitans_A. The sequence goes on from JANQXJ010000124.1 coordinate 2,958, forward strand.
CACCATCAGCGAGGCATTGGGCACGTCCACGCCCACCTCGATCACGGTGGTGCTGACCAGCACGCCCATCACGCCTGCGGTGAAGAGTTCCATCACGGCCTTCTTTTCGGCCACGGGCATGCGCGAATGCAGCAGGCCCACCATCACACCCGGCAGCGCCTCGCTCAGGTCGGCGTGGGTTTGGGTGGCGTTGGTCAGGTCGAGCGCTTCGCTTTCTTCAATGAGCGGGCACACCCAATACACCTGCCGCCCCTGCTGTATTTGGGCCCCAATGCGCTCCACCACCTCGTGGCGGCGGTGGTCGGACACCACTCGGGTCACGATGGGCGTGCGCCCCGGCGGCAGCTCGTCAATGACCGACACATCCAGATCGGCGTAATAGCTCATGGCCAGCGTGCGCGGAATGGGCGTGGCCGTCATCATCAGCATGTGCGGCTCCATGCCTTCTGCCTGCATTTTGCCGCGCAAGGCCAGGCGCTGCGCCACACCAAAGCGGTGCTGCTCGTCGATGATGGCCAGCGCCAGGTTTTTGAACTTGACGTGCTCTTGAATCACCGCGTGCGTGCCCACCACCAGCGCGGCCTCGCCCGACTCGATCAGGGCCAGCATTTCTGCGCGTTCTTTCTTCTTTTGGCTGCCAATCAGCCAGGCCACTTTCACGCCCAGCGGCTCCAGCCAGCCCACCAATTTGGCAAAGTGCTGGGTCGCCAAAATCTCGGTCGGCGCCATCAGGGCGCATTGCCAGCCCGCATCGATGGCCACCATGGCCGCCAGCGCGGCCACCACGGTTTTGCCCGCGCCCACATCGCCTTGCAACAGGCGGTGCATGGGCACCGGGCGTGCCAAGTCTTGGGCAATTTCACGCCCCACACGCTGCTGGGCATTCGTCAGGCCAAAGGGCAGGGCGGCCAGCAACTGGTCGTGCAAAGCGTCACGCTTCATCTTCAAAGCCGGGGCCCGCAACAAATCGCGCTCGCGCTTGGCCGTGAGCTGCGACAACTGCTGCGCCAGCAACTCCTCGCACTTCAGGCGCACCCAAGCCGGGTGGCTGCGGTCCTCTAAGGCGGCCAGCGACACATCGGGCGTGGGGTGGTGCAAAAACTGCAGCGCATCGCGCAGCGACCAGGCCCCACGCGGGTCGGGCCATGCGATGCCCGCAGGCATGGTCTCGCTCAGGTCGGCATGGTTCAGCCCGGTGATCACGGCCCGGCGCAAATACGCTTGGGCCAAGCCTGCCACAGTGGGGTAAACCGGCGTCAGCGCCTCGGCCAGATTGCCGCCAGCGGCCTTGAAGCTCGGGTGCATCATGGTCAGGCCCATGAAGCCGCCCTTGACCTCGCCCCGCGCCCGAATGCGGTTGCCCACCGCCAGCGCCTTTTGGTGTGAGGGGTAGAAGCTGAAAAACCGCATCACACAGGTGTCCGAGCCGTCGTCCACAGTGACCAGCAACTGGCGGCGCGGGCGCATCGTGATCTCGCAAGCCGTCACCGTCGCCTCAATCTGCGCGGTATCGCCCTCACGCGCATCGCGCAGCTTGACGATACGGGTCTCGTCCTCGTAGCGCAGCGGCAGGTGCAGCGCCAGATCAATGTCGCGCTTGAGCCCAAGCTTGATCAACGCCTTTTGAGGGGCGCTGAGCGTCTTGGCGGCAGGCGA
>JANQXJ010000125.1 GCA_030729445.1 Limnohabitans sp.
GCCTTGCCCCGCGCCACCGCGCCCGCTGCCCTCGGCAGCTTGGTGTCGCTGGCGGCGCAGGGCTTTTTGGCGCTGGTGCTGTTTCGCCTCTTCAGCCCCGAAGAGGTGGGGGTGTTTTCAGCCACCAGCCAACTGGCTTTTTTCTGGGCCAGTCTGGCGCTGGCGCAAAGCCCCTTGAGTCTGCTGGCCGAGCGCCACCAAGAGCCCCGCGCTGCCGCTCGCCGTGCTTGGCGGCAAAGCGCCTGGCGCCTGCTGTGGTTGGCGCCGTTGGCGGCGCTGGGGGCCGTCTGGTCGGGCTTGGGGCACGCGGCGCAGGTGTGGGCTTGGGCCGCGGCCTTGGGCCTTGCGCAGCTGAGCTGGCTGCTCGCGCAAAGCCTGACGTTGCGGGTGGGCAGCCGCTGGTCTATGGGCCTGGTGCGCATGGTGCCGCCCGTGTTGGCCGCCGCAGCGGCGGTGCTGGGGGCCGTGCTTTTTCCGGAGCGGGGCGAGGGCCTTGCGCTGCCCGTGCTTTTGGTCTCGGCCTGCCTCGGCTATCTGGCCGGCGCCATGTGGATGCGGCTGGCTTTTCAACCCGCAACGCATGCCGACCCGGCGGCTGCCGCCCAAGCAAGCAGCGATATGCCCCGTGCCGTGGAAGAAGCCCCACCATCATCCGACCCGCGCAGCGCCCGACTCAAGATGCTGCACACCTTGAGCGACGGCTTGGCTGCCACGGCTCTCGCGCTGAGCTGGCCGGCGCACTATGGCGTACAAGAGGCCGGCTGGCTGCTGGCCTTGCTGCGCGTCTTGAGCTTCATTCCGGCGCTGGTGCACACGGCCTGGGCGCAGGTGGTGCTCAGCAGCGACACCCCAGTGCGGCTGCGGCCGCTGCAGGTGGCCTGGGCCGCATCGGCGCTGGTGCTGGGCGTGGGGGCCTTGGCCCAGCTGGCGCGGACAGGGGGCTGGCTCGATGCGCGTTGGCAAGGCCTGTCGGCTTATGTGTGGCCCCTGGTGCTGTGGCAAGTGGCCGCCTGCTTTGTGGCCGCACACGCGCACCTGCCCTTCCAAAAAGGCGTGGCCGTCCAACACGCTTGGCTGTGCGTGGGCATGAATGCGGGTTTCATTGTTCTGTGCGTGGTCCCGCCCTGGGCCAGCCCCTTGGGTGCCAGCACGCACATGGCTTGGTTGTCGGCCTACATGCTGCTGACTTTGGCGGGGTTGACGATTTGGCTGGCCAAGCGGTGAGTGCGAAGAGCACATCAATTTGGATGATGGACCTATGAACACCATGCTCGAGATTCTGGGCATCACTGTCCCCATTTACCTGACCATTGCCTTGGGCTATGTGTGCACCCGCATGGGGCTATTTGCCAAGGCCGAGATGCAGGTGTTTGGCCGTTTCACGCTGCAGCTGGCTTTGCCGGCTTTGTTGTTCAATGCGCTGTCGCAGCGCAGTGTGGCCGAGATCCTGAACCTGAACTATTTGCTGGCTTATGCCCTGGGGTCTTTGATGGTGATGGGGCTGGGCTTGTGGTGGGCGCGGCGGGTGCTGGGCCAGAGCCTGAGTTACAGCAGCATGATGGCCATGGGCATGTCTTGCCCGAACAGTGGGTTTGTGGGTTACCCGATCATTTTGTTGTCGTTTGGCCCGGTGGCTGGGGTGGCGTTGGCGCTGAACATGGTGGTCGAAAATTTCTTGCTGTTGCCCTTGCTCTTGGCCATTGCCGATGCGCAGGGCCGCCCCGGTCAGTGGAAAAGCGTGTTGCTGCAGACGGGCAAAAACGTGCTGCGCAACCCCATGATTTGGGGTGTGGTGCTGGGCTTCCTGTTTTCTTTGTCGGGCTTGCAGATGCCTGCGCCTGTGGGTCGCACCATCGATTTGTTTGCCCAGTCCAGTGCGGTGCTGGCGCTGTTTGTGATTGGCGGCTCCTTGGTGGGCTTGCAGGCGCGGGGGCTGCAGGCCACCGTGCTGCCGATCGCGGTGGGCAAGCTGGTGTTGCACCCGTTGGTCATGTGGGTGGTGTTGGTGTGGTGGGTGCCCATCGAGGACCCGGCTTTGCGGGCCGCCGCTTTGCTGACAGGGGCCATGCCCATGCTGGGCATCTTCACCATCTTGAACCAGCGTCACGGGCACGGCACGGTGAGTGCGGCGGCCTTGTTGGTCACCACGGTGATGTCGTTTTTCACGCTCAGTGGCTTGCTGTGGTTGTTGCAGCTGCACCCGGTGTGATGGGTGTGGTGATGCGTGTTCTGAAGGCTCTCAGCGCAGTGTCCCAGGCACCGGGGTGGGTAATGAAAACCAGGCCAGGCGCCGCTGATAGACTAGCTGCTTGAAAAATTTCAGTCCCTCTAACGCCCGCACCGCCCTCCAGGTGTCGGCAGACCCCACGCCCGCGAGCTCGCAGCACCTGTGTGACGACCCGATTGACGTGGTGTATTTGTGGGTCGATGGCAATGATTCGAGCTGGCGGGCCAAGCGCGAGGCGGCTTTGGCGCAATTGCCCCGGGACACGGGTGCGGCCATGGCGCGGTACAGCAATGTGGAGGGCCGCTTTCGGGACAACCATGAGTTGCGCTACAGCCTGCGGGCACTCGAGCAGTTTTTCCCAGACCACGGCCATGTGTACATCGTCACCGATGCGCAGGCCCCGGATTGGTTGCGCCCCTCGGACCGGCTCACGCTGGTGGACCACCGCGATCTGATGCCCGAGTCCTCTTTGCCCACCTTCGATTCAGGGAACATCGAATCGTGGATTCACCACATTCCGGGTTTGTCGGAGCGTTACTTTTACTTCAACGACGATGTGTTTTTGGGCGCACCCTTGAACCCGGCCGACTGGTTCACGCCCAAGGGTTTTTACCTCACCTGGTCGGATGAGCCGCCGGTCACCGACGAGGCCATGCGCATGGATGCGACTTCGCTGGAGAATGCGTGCCGCTTGTCCATCGAGTGGCTGCGTGCACAAGCGAGCGCTGCGCCGGTGGGCCAAGCCTTGCCGCCCAGCCGCCAGCAAGACCCGCTGTACCAAAGCACCTTCCGCACCTTTGCCCATTCGCCCCGGCCCATGCGGCGTTCGCTGTTGCTGGAGCTGGAGCTGACAGCGCCCGAGTTGTTTGAGGGGGTGCGCTCGACCGTGTTCCGCAGCTGGGACAAGCCGACCATCGTGTCGGACTTTGTGCTGCGCTGGGCGCTGGCGCATGGCTTGGCCAAGATGCGCACGTATCGCCACCGCCATGTGTCCACGGGGGACGCCGATCAGCAGGCGCAGCTGCAGTGCTTGTTGGCCGAGTTCGGGTCGCTCGACTTTTTTTGCATCAACGACACCACCGACGATGCGCACGCCGAAGACCCGCGTTTGCTTCAGGTGCAGTCGGTGCTGCAGGCCATGCTGCCCCAGGCTTCGGGCTTTGAGCAGTCGGGCAGCGGGGCCTCTGAGCCGAGCGAAGAGCTGACCGAGGACCAGACCGAAAAGAGAGCTGAAAAGCTCACCGCACATGCCTCAGAAATTCACCAAGGGGCGCAAGCGTCTGCGTCTCACCAAAGCACGGTGTCGGGGTCGCGCCGCAGGGCTTGAGAGCTTTGGTCGACAGCCATCACTTGGGCTCAGGTTTGTTGTCGGATGTGGGGCTGCCGGGGTGGTCGAAGTGCGGCACCTCCAGACCATCGGCCACATAGGCCGGGCCCTTCATCAGCATCACGATCACGCAGCCAATGGCCATGGTGAGCAAAAGCGTCCAGTGCAACACCACCACGCCAATGGCCATGTAAAGCCATTGTGTGAGTTGGCGTTCGTCTGTGGGCGTAGGTGCCTCGGGCGCAGCGAGACAAGCCAGAGCCACCAAGCCCAGGGGCAGGGCCGTTCCTGCCAAGGCGATCCAGGGCAGCTTCTTCCACAAAGCCCATTCCAAGCCCGGGGCTGAGCGGGTGAAGCCAGGCAGTTTTTGGAGCCAGTTCACGGGGGTGTCATGCGGTCGAAGTCCATGGCTCCATCATGCCATGGGCAGGAATGCACTGGGGAATGCCAAGACTTTGGCCGGTTTTGCTGCCAAGGCAACAGGCTCGCACGGGCGCTCAGGGAAGAGACAGGGTGCGCGTGTCAGGCCCGCGCGACGGGGCTGTTGCCCGGGCGAAAAGAGGCCGCCAATGCCACGGCTTCTTTCACGTCTACACAAATGCCATCGGCGCCCAGTCTGCGGGCGTCATGTTCTTGCATGGTGAAGATGGGACCGCCCAACAACACGCCGGGCTCGGGGTTGCCCGATGCAGCTTTGAGGGCGCGGATCAGGCCCGGCAAGGTCTTGAGTTGGGCTTCGGTGGCACACGAGATGCCGATCACGTCAAACCACTCGTTGCTGACCGCGTGCACCAGCTCTTTTTCTGACAGAGAGATTTCGATGACCACGTCCCAACCGGCTTTGCGGAAAAAGTCGGACACGATGGTCATGCCCAAAAAATGCTGCGAACCGGGGGCCGAGGCGAGCATGATGCGTTGCACATCGCCGCCCAGTTGGGGGCCGTTTTGGTATTCGAAGCCCAAGCGGTGCGTGATCTCGTGCATGCGCACCAGGCCACAAGTGACTTCGGTGAAGTCACACAGGTCTTGCTCCCACATCTGGCCCAGCTGCCGCGCAGC
>JANQXJ010000126.1:0-2051 GCA_030729445.1 Limnohabitans sp.
CAGACAGACGCGCCAGCAGGTTGCCTGCAAAACAATCGCCTGCGCCGGTGGCATCTACCGCTGTGACCAGATGGCCTGGCACCTTTTGTTGGTGTTGGCCGTCGCTGACCACCGCGCCATCGGCGCCGAGCTTGAGCACCACTTGCGCCGCGCCTTGTGCGTGGCTCCAGGCGATGATGTCGGCGGCTTGGGTGAGGCCGGTGAGGGCGGTCATGTCTTCCAGGCTGGGCAAAAACAGATCACACAAACTCACCGCTTGGCGGATGCAGGCCTGCGCTCGGGCCAGGGGCCACAGGGACAAGCGCAAATTCGAGTCGAGTGCCACCCGCGTGCCGTGGCTGCGGGCATGCGCCATGGCAGTCAAAGCCGTGTCGCAGGCCGAGGCGGAAATGGCCAAAGAGATGCCCGAGAGGTGCAGCCATTGGCTGCTGACGATGGTGTCATGCCAGTGCGTCAGGTCTTGCGGCTGCATGCGGCTGGCGGCCGATCCGGCACGCGCGTAGCTGAAGTGGTGACCCTGTGCGTCATGGCTCACAAAGTAAAGACCCGTGGGCGCTTGTGGTTCGCGCTGCACGGCGGTGGTGGCCACGTTTTCGCGCTGCCACAGGTCCATCAAATGGTCGCCCCAGCGGTCGGTGCCCAAACGCGTGAGGTAGGCCACACGCGCCCCGGCGCGGGCGGCAGCAATGGCGGCATTGCTGGTGTCGCCGCCAAAGCCTTGCTGGTAAAGCGGGGCTTCACCTGCGTGTGAGCTGGGTCTTTGGTTGAACTCGACCATGGCTTCCCCAAGTGCCACGATGTCCAGGGTTTTGTGGAGGTGGGTCATGTCAAAAAAGGGTGGCGGGGCATTCGAAAATTTTGGGGCGCAGGTGGGAGAATCATCGCCAAAGGTGAACCGCCATCGGCGACCTGTTGGAGACAAACCAGATGATGAACCACAGCATCAGCAGTGATTTTGTACTGAACGCGAGCTGCAAAGGCTATCCCTTGGCGGCTGAGCCTTGCGCCGTGTCCGCTTTGGGGCAGCGCGGCTGGCACTTGCTGGACGACGCATTGGCATACCCGGTGGCGGTGTTGCGCCGCCCGGCGCTCATGCACAACCTGGCCTGGATGCAGGCCTTTGTGCAGCGCAAAGGCGTGGCCTTGGCCCCGCATGGCAAGACCACGATGTCGCCCGAGTTGTTTCGAATGCAGTTGCAAGCCGGGGCCTGGGGCCTGACTTTTGCCAATGTGCATCAGTTGCGTGTGGGCCTGGCCGCAGGCGCACAACGCGCCATCATCGCCAACCAGTTGGTGTCGGACGCCGACCTGGATGGTCTGGACTTGTTGTTGAACCAGTACCCGCAAGCGCGTGTTTGGTTTTTGGTCGATTCGCTGGCGCAGTTGTGGACCTTGGCCGACTGGGGCGCACGGCGCGGTCAGCCGCGATGCTGGGATGTGCTGTTGGAGTTGGGCATCGCGGGCTACCGCACAGGCTGTCGCACCCACGAACAGGCCCTGGCTTTGGCTCAGGCTATGGCCGAGTCGGGTGTGGTTCGCCTGGGCGGGGTGGAGTGCTACGAGGGTGGCTTGGGTCAATGCGACAGTGCCCATGACATCGAAGCTGTGAGTGCGCTCGTGCGCAGCGTGCAGGCGCTTGTGCAACAAATTGATGAACAGCACCTGTGGGGCGGTGATGAGGTTTTGTTGTCGGCAGGCGGCTCGGCGGTGTTTGATTTGGTGATCCCCATGCTCAAAACGCAGGTCAAGAGCCGCCCGGTGCAAGGCGTGTTGCGTTCGGGCTGTTACGTCACGCACGACCATTGGAACTACGCCCGCTACCTCAAGCTGGTGGAAGCGCGAGAGGGCTTGAGCGCATCGCTGTTGCCTGCGCTGGAAGTCTGGGCCAAGGTGCAGTCGGTGCCCGAGCCGGGGCTGGCGATTTTGAGTGCGGGTCGGCGCGATTTGTCGTTTGACCAGTGCATGCCCATGCCGGTGCGCTGGGCAACGCTTGGGCAAAGTGGAGCAGGGGCTATGCAGGCCACGCCCGAGTCGTGGAAAGTCAAAGCGCT
>JANQXJ010000126.1:2151-4609 GCA_030729445.1 Limnohabitans sp.
AAAGTGGAGCAGGGGCTATGCAGGCCACGCCCGAGTCGTGGAAAGTCAAAGCGCTCAGCGATCAGCACACGCACATGGTGTTTGACGCCCAAGGCATCTGGCCGCAAGTGGGGGACCCCGTGGCCCTGGGCATTTCTCACCCGTGCACCACTTTTGACAAATGGCGCTGGATGGCGATCATCGAAGACGATGGGCGCATCAGTGGGGCGATCAGCACGCATTTTTAAATCTTCAACTTTGATCCAACGAAAAAAGGCCGCCACGCAGCATTTGCGTGGCGGCCTTTTTTGTCGATCACTTCAAACCGTTCAAAGCCTCGGCCGGGTAGCCCGGCCGTGTTTTGCAGTCCTCGATGTACTGCGCAATGATCGCTTCGTAGCTGGCATCGGCCCGCAAACCCAAAGCATGCGCCCGATCAAAGGTGCAGCCCTTGGCCCAGTTGTCCACAATGGCGGCGATGCGTTCGTCCTTCTCAAAGGTCACCCGTGCACGCACAGCAGGGCCGGCCACTTTTTCAAGGGCCGCCAGCATGTCGCTGACCTTCACATTCAGGCCCGGCAGGTTCAGTGCCATGCGGCCACCAAAGGCTTCACGGCTGGCCTCGAACACGGTGATCAAGCCATGTACGGTGTTGCCGGGCGAAGAGATGGGGTGTGACACATGGGCATCCACCGGGCAGATAGTGGGCGTGCCCGCCAAAGGCTCGCGGATGATGCCGCTGAAGAAAGAGGATGCTGCGCCATTGGGCTTGCCGGGGCGCACAGCCACCGTCATCAAGCGGGCGGCGCGGCCGTCGATGTAGCCCTTGCGGGTGTAGTCGGCCACCATGTACTCGATCATCAGCTTGTGTGTGCCGTAAGACGTTTGGGGCGTGGGCAAGGTGGTGTCGGCCACCAGCGCAGGCATGGGGTTGGCCGCGTCAGGGCCGAACACGGCCACCGAGCTGGCAAACACCAGGCGGGACACTTTGCCCGAGGCCCGGATGCTGTCGAGCAACAAGCGGCTGCTGTCCACGTTGGAGCGCAAGCCCAGGTCAAAGTCCAACTCGCACTCGCCCGATACGGCAGACGCTAAGTGGAACACGCCATCAAAGCCGCTCTTGAACAAGTCGCCTTGCTCCAGCATCGGGCCTGCATGGCCCTTGACGCGCGGGTCGGCCAGCAAATCGGCAGGTGCGGGGAAGAGGTCGGCAATCACCAATTCGGTGACGGTCTGGCCGCTGAGTTGGCCTTTTTTCAAAATCTCTCGGGCCAGTCGAGCGCCCAAAAATCCGGCACCGCCGGTGATCAAAATACGCATGGTTTTTCCTTGGAAATCAGTGGTTGTCTTTGGGCACGGCCGCGCCACGCTGGCCGACCAAGAAGTCCATGTCCGCGCCTTCGTCGGCTTGCAGCACATGGTCAATGTAGAGCTTCCAGTAGCCCGAGTTCATGGCGGGTGCGGGCTTTTCCCACAGAGCCAAGCGACGGGCCAGTTCTTCGTCGCTGATGAGCAGCTGCAGTTTGCGCTCGGGCACATTCAGCTCAATCATGTCGCCGTTTTGCACGACCGCCAGCGGCCCGCCAGCTGCGGCTTCGGGCGTGGTGTGCAGCACCACGGTGCCGTAGGCTGTGCCGCTCATGCGGGCGTCCGAGATGCGTACCATGTCGGTGATGCCTTTGCGCAGCACCTTGGGTGGCAGCGGCATATTGCCCACTTCGGCCATGCCGGGGTAGCCCTTGGGGCCGCAGTTCTTGAGCACCAGGATGCAGTTTTCATCGACGTCCAGGCTCTCGTCATCGATGCGCTTGTGGAAGTCGTGGCTGTCTTCAAACACCACGGCGCGACCGGTGTGCACCATCAGTGCAGGCGTGGCGGCGCTGGGCTTGATGACCGCGCCGCGGGGTGCCAGGTTGCCACGCAAGATGGCGATGCCTGCTTTTTCCTTGAAAGGCGCCTCGAAAGTCTTGATGACGCGCGGGTCGTAATTCACAGCACCTGCGATGTTCTCGCCCACCGTCTTGCCGCTCACCGTGACGATGTCTTTGTGCAGCAGGTGCTCAATCTCTTTCATGATGACGGGCAAGCCGCCGGCATAGCAGAAGTCTTCCATCAGGTGGTCGCCAGAGGGTTGCAAGTTGAGCAGGCAAGGCAGCTCGCTGCCCAGGCGCTCGAAATCGTCCACGGTGAGTTTCAAACCCAAGCGACCGGCAATGGCGATCAGGTGGATCACCGCATTGGTCGATCCGCCAATGGCGGCCAGCGTGCGAATGGCGTTTTCAAAGGCTTCGCGGGTCAGCACCTTGCTGATGGTTTGGTCAGTGTGGACCATCTCGACGATGCGCCGACCGGCCTCGCGGGCCAACACATTGCGGCGGCCATCCACCGCAGGGTAAGTGGCGTTGCCGGGCAGGCCGATGCCCAGGGCCTCGACCATGCTGGCCATGGTGCTGGCCGTGCCCATGGTCATGCAGTGGCC
>JANQXJ010000127.1 GCA_030729445.1 Limnohabitans sp.
GACCAAAGGATTATGAGTCCTCTGCTCTAACCAACTGAGCTAACGCCCCCACCGAAGCAGTGATTGTAGTGGGCCGCAGGGGCTTATTTGGACTGGCTCAGCGCGTTGCTGACCAAGCGCGAGGTGATATTGACGATCTGGATCATGCGGTCGTAGGGCATGCGCGTTGGGCCGATCACACCCAAAGTGCCCACGATCTGACCATCCACCTCGTAGGGCGAGCTGACCACCGACAACTCTTGCATGGGCACGATCTGGCTTTCGCCGCCGATGTAGATGCGCACGCCTTCGGCTTGGCTGGACACGTCCAGCAGGCGCATGAGCTGGGTTTTTTGCTCAAACAGATCAAAGGCTCGGCGCAAATGGCCCATGTCGCTGGAAAAGTCACTCACCGACAGCAGGTTGCGCTCGCCCGCAATCACCACTTCGTTCTGGTCTTCGGCCAGCGCCTCGGTGCTGACCTGCACGGCCGCTTGCATGAGTGTGGCGATTTCGCTTTGCAGGCTGACCAGCTCTTGCTGCACCCGGCTGCGCACCTGCTCAATGGCCATGCCCGCGTAGTGGGTGTTGAGGAAATTCGAGGTCTCGATCAGCTGGCTTTGCGAGTAATCCGTCTCGGTGAACAGGATGCGGTTTTGCACGTCGCCTTCGGGCGAGACGATGATGACCAGCAAGCGCCGCTCGGACAGGCGCAAAAATTCGATGTGCCGAAACACAGAGGGCCTGCGCGGCGTCATGACCACACCCACAAAATGCGACAGGTTGGACAGCAGGTTGGCGGCGCTGGCGATCACTTTTTGTGGCTGGTCGGGCGTGAGCGCTGGGGTGTCCAGGCCGTCGCGCTGCACCGTGAGCATGGTGTCCACAAACAGGCGGTAACCCCGGCTGGTCGGGATGCGCCCGGCCGACGTGTGGGGGCTGGCGATCAGGCCCAGCTCTTCCAGGTCGGACATCACGTTGCGTATGGTGGCGGGCGACAAATCCAGACCCGAAGCCTTGGAGAGCGTGCGTGAGCCCACAGGCTGGCCGTCCGCAATATAGCGTTCCACCAGGGCTTTGAGCAATAACTTGGCACGATCGTCTAGCATGCGATCATTTTAATGATGTAATTTGCGAATGAGATCCAAGTTCCGTCACGTTGCGCTTTTTGGCAAATACAACACCGCCGCCCACGGTGGGGCGCTGGAGAGTTCGCGCCGCGCTTTGGATGAGGTGGCGCAGTTTTTGACGCGACAAGGCTGCGATGTCGTACTGGACAAAGAAACCGCCCTTCATACAGGGCTGAGTCACTACCATGTCCTGGAAATGGACGAGATCGGTACGCAGTGCGATCTCGGACTGGTGATCGGGGGTGACGGCACCATGTTGGGCATCGGCCGCCAAATGGCCCGCCATGGTCTGCCCCTGATGGGCATCAACCAAGGTCGGTTGGGCTTCATCACCGACATTCCCCTGCAAAGCTACCAGGATGTGCTGCTGCCCATGCTGCAGGGCCACTACCAAACCGAAAACCGCAGCTTGCTGCATGCCCAGGTATTGCGCGACCACCGGTGTGTTTTCAGCGCCTTGGCCATGAACGATGTGGTGGTCAACCGAGGCGGCTCCTCGGGCATGGTGGAGCTCAAAGTCGAGGTGGATGGCCATTTTGTATCCAACCAACGCGCCGACGGTCTGATCATCGCCACACCCACAGGCTCCACGGCCTATTCGCTGTCGGTGGGCGGGCCCCTGATGCACCCAGCCATTGGCGGTTGGGTCATGGCACCGATCGCGCCACACACCCTGTCCAACCGGCCCATTGTGTTGCCCGAATCCTGTGAAATCAGCATCGAGATCGTGGCAGGACGCTACGTCAGCGCCAACTTTGACATGCAATCCCTGGCCGACCTGATTTTGGGCGACCGGATCATGGTCAAACGCTCCGAGCACACGGTGCGGTTTTTGCACCCAGCAGGTTGGAATTATTTCGACACCTTGCGCAAAAAAATGCATTGGAATGAAGGCGCTTAAACCGTGGCACTGACGCACATCACCCTGCGCGACTTTGTGATCGTGCACGAACTGGCGCTGGACCTGAGCTCAGGCTTCAGTGTGTTGACGGGCGAGACCGGGGCGGGCAAATCGATTTTGATCGACGCTTTGCAGCTGGCTTTGGGGGCCCGCGCCGAATCGGGCGTGGTGCGCGAAGGCGCCATCCGCTGCGAGGTGTGCGCCGAGTTTGAGCCCACACCCGCCATTGCGGCCTGGCTGGATGACGCCGGTTTTGAAGCCAGCGCCGACTTGCTGCTGCGCCGCACGGTAGACACCACGGGCAAAAGCCGCGCCTGGATCAACGGCAGCCCCGCCACCGCCACGCAACTGCGCGAGCTGGGCGAGCAACTCCTGGACATCCACGGCCAGCACGCTTGGCAAAGCCTGACTCGACCGGACGCGGTGCGCGGCCTGCTCGACGCCTACGCGGGCATAGACACAAGGCCCCTCAAAACCGCTTGGCAAAACTGGCGGCAAGCCCAACAAAGCCTAGCCGATGCGCAGCAAGCGCAAAGCACCTTGGCCAACGAACGCGAACGCCTGGCCTGGCAAATTGGCGAGTTGGAAAAACTCAATCCGCAAGCGGACGAATGGCAAGAGCTCAGCACCCAGCACAGCCGTTTGGCCAACGCACAAGCCTTGATCGACGGGGCCAACCAAGGCACGCTGTTGCTCGAAGGCGATGAAGATGGCGGGGCTTTGCGCCAGCTGTCCCGCGCCATCCAGACCCTGCAGTCGCTCGGGCGGTTTGAGCCCGAGTTCAACGCCCTGGCCGAGGTGCTGACTTCTGCCCAGGCCCAGGCCGAGGATGTGGCCCACAGCCTGCACGCCTATTTGCGCAAAACCGACCTGGACCCGGCCCAGCTGGCTCACCTGGACGAGCGCATGGGCCTGTGGTTGTCGCTGGCCCGGCGTTACAAAAAAACCCCCGACGAATTGCCGCTGGCCTTGCAGGGCTGGCGCCAAGAGCTGGCCCAACTCGATGCCGCCGCCGACCTGGATGCCTTGCAAAAAGCCGCTAATGCTGCTCAAACCGTCTGCACACAAGCGGCCAAAGCCGTCTCGCGCCAGCGCCAGCAAGCGGCCAAGCCCCTGGCCCAAGCGGTCAGCGGCGCCATGCAGCAGTTGGGCATGCAAGGCGGCCGCTTTGAGGTGCAGCTGCAAACGCTGGATGCACCTGCGCAACACGGCCTGGAAGAAGTGAGCTTTTTGGTGGCCGGGCACGAGGGCAGCACACCCCGGCCCGTGGGCAAAGTGGCCTCGGGTGGCGAGCTCTCGCGCATCGCGCTGGCCATTGCGGTCACCACCAGCGAACTGGGCGAAGCCGGGACCTTGATCTTTGACGAGGTGGATTCGGGTGTCGGCGGCGCTGTGGCCGAAACCGTGGGCCGTCTCATGAAACAACTGGGCCAACACCGCCAGGTGCTGGCCGTGACCCACCTGCCCCAAGTAGCTGCCTGTGCAGACCACCACCTGCTGGTGAGCAAAGCCGCCAACCAAGGCCAGGTCAGCAGCCAGGTGCGCAGCGTGAACGGCGAAGAACGTGTGAGCGAAATCGCCCGCATGCTGGGCGGTGAAAAGTTGTCCGCTACCACCTTGGCCCACGCCCGCGAAATGTTGGGCACGCCCCTCACAAAGCCTTCACCCCAACCCACTGGCCGCAAAGCCACCCAAAGCTGAGCATGGACATCATCCTCATCACCGGCATGTCCGGCTCCGGCAAATCGGTGGCGCTGCACGCGCTCGAAGACGCGGGCTATTACTGCGTGGACAATCTGCCGCCCGAGCTGCTCATCCCTTTCGTCAAGCTCGAAGAACAACACAAAGAGCAACGTCTGGCCATTGCGATCGATGTGCGCAGCGCCAATTCATTGCACCTGATGCCCGAACAAATGAACCTGCTGCGCGACATGGGCATGTCGGTGAAATCGGTATTTTTGGACGCCAATTTGGACACCTTGCAGCGGCGCTACTCCGAAACACGGCGCAAGCACCCTTTGTCGGGCGGCAGCAAACCACAAAGCGACAAGGCGCTGCTGGAAACCATCCAGCTGGAGCGGGAGCTGCTGTCCGATTTGCGTGAGCGGGCCCACGTCATCGACACCAGTTTGCTGCGCTCGGCCCAGCTGCAAACCTACATCAAGACGCTGGTCAGCACCCCATCGGCCCAACTGACGCTGGTCTTTGAATCCTTTGGCTTCAAGCGCGGCATCCCGACCGACGCCGACTATGTGTTTGACGTGCGCATGCTGCCCAACCCGCATTACGAAAGCACACTGCGGCCGCTGACCGGACGTGACGAGCCGGTGCAAGCCTACCTGCGCCAATCCGAAGAATTCGTGCAGATGCAGCTTCAGATCGAGGGTTTTTTGAAGCACTGGATTCCCGCCATCGAGCGCGACCACCGCAGCTACGTGACGGTGGCCATTGGCTGCACCGGGGGCCAGCACCGCTCTGTGTTCATGGTCGAGCAACTGGCCCAAAATTTCGGCGCACGTTGGCTCACCCTCAAGCGCCACCGGGAGCTGGACGCACTTTGAGCCGCAGCGCGTTCACACCGCG
>JANQXJ010000128.1 GCA_030729445.1 Limnohabitans sp.
GTCTGGCACGCCGGGGCATTCCGGTCGAGCGGCTGATTGCCTGGGGCTTGCCCTTGAGTTTCGGGGTCATCGGGGCGCTGGTCTGGATGGGGCCAAGCGTGGGGGCTGGTGCTGCCGTGGGCGTGGCGCTGTTGTGTGTGACCAGCACCTTTGTGGCGCTGGCCCAACCCGCTGTGGGCATGGCTTTCCCCTCGCATCTCGCCGGTCGCGCCTTGTCGGCCTACAACTTGGTGATTTTTGCGGGCATTTTTGTGGTGCAGTGGGGCATTGGTTTGTTGGTCGATGCCGGGCGTGGCCTGGGACTGGCCAATGCGCAGGCTTACCAAGTGGCGCTGGCTTGCTTTGGTTTGAGTTCGGTCGCCTCGTGGGCCTTTTTCTTGTTCAAAAAACCAGCCCAGAGTCGATAATCGGACCCCACCATGATCGGCATCCTCATCATCGCCCACGCCCCGCTGGCCACTGCCTTGCGCGAGTGCGCCCTGCATGTCTTTCCCGATTGCGCCAGCGGCGTGTTGGCGCTGGACGTGTTGCCCCATGACGCGCCTGAAGACAGCCTGGCTCAGGCTCGAGCAGCCATGGCCGCACTGAACACGAGCGATGTACTGCTGCTCAGTGACGTGTTTGGCGCCACGCCCTGTAATGTGGCTCAGCAGTTGGGTGATGGGCTTCATACGCGCTTGGTGGCCGGTGTCAATTTGCCCATGCTGCTGCGCAGCGTTTGTTATCGCCATGAAAGCTTAGAAGCCCTGGCTGCACGCGCCCACGCAGGCGGCACCCAAGGCGTGATGCCTGTAGGCAGCACCGCCCCCCAAAACCAAACCGGACAGAGACATGCCCCAAGCCACCGTGACCATCAGCAATAAATTGGGCTTGCACGCCCGTGCCTCCGCCAAACTGACCAAATTAGCCGGCAGCTTTCCGTGTGATGTCTGGATGAGCAAGGGCGAGCGCCGCATCAACGCCAAAAGCATCATGGGTGTGATGATGTTGGCGGCCGGACTGGGCAGCGAGGTGATGGTCGAGACCTTGGGCGAACGCGAGGCAGAGGCCTTGACGGCTCTGCTGGCGCTGATCAACGACAAGTTTGGCGAAGGCGAATAAGCCATGACCTTCAGTATCCATGGCTTGGCGGTGGCGCGTGGCATTGCCATTGGGCGAGCTGTCTTGGTGGCCTCCAGCCGGGTCGATGTGGCGCACTACTTTGTGACGCCCGACCAAGTGGGCGCCGAAATCAAACGCTTGCGCGTGGCCCGCGATGCGGTGGTCGATGAGTTGCAGCGCCTGCAAAAAGACATGCCCAAAGATGCGCCACACGAGTTGGCGGCCTTGCTTGACGTGCACCTGATGTTGCTGCAAGACGAAGAGCTGACGTCAGGCGTGGTCCACTGGATCAAGACACGCCTGTACAACGCCGAGTGGGCGCTGACCAGTCAACTCGACATCATCGTGCGCCAGTTTGAGGAAATGGAAGACCCTTATCTGCGCGAACGCAAAGCCGACATGGAGCAAGTCGGTGAGCGGGTGCTGCATTGCCTCAAAGGCACAGGGGCCATGGTGGCCCAGGCTAAGCGGCCTCAGCGGCCTCAGCAAGAGTTGCAGCTGGGCGATACCGATGTGCCGCTGGTGCTGGTGGCGCACGACCTCTCGCCTGCCGACATGCTGCAATTCAAGCAAAGTGTGTTCACCGGGTTTGTCACCGATGTCGGTGGCAAGACGTCTCATACCGCCATCGTGGCCCGCAGCCTCGACATTCCGGCTGTGGTGGGCGCACGTACCGCCAGCCAGCTGATCAAGCAAGACGACTGGGTCATCATCGACGGTGATGCGGGCGTGATCATCGTCGACCCTTCGCCCATCATCATGGCCGATTACGGCTTCAAGCAGCGCCAGGGCGATCTCGAGCGCGAGCGGCTGACCCGTTTGCGGCACACACCATCGGTCACCCTGGATGGGCAAAAGATCGAGCTGTTGGCCAACATTGAAATGCCCGAAGACACTCATGCTGCCATCGCAGCGGGTTCTGTGGGCGTGGGCTTGTTTCGCAGCGAGTTTTTGTTCATGGGCCGCCAAGGCCATCTGCCAGACGAAGAAGAGCAGTACCAGGCTTACCGCAGAGCCGTGGATGGCATGAATGGTTTGCCGGTGACCATCCGCACGGTGGATGTGGGGGCCGACAAACCGCTCGATGAGAGCCGGCACGAAGCCTCACACCTGAACCCAGCCTTGGGCTTGCGGGCCATTCGCTGGTGCCTGGCCGATCCAGCCATGTTCCTCACGCAACTGCGGGCCATCTTGCGTGCTGCTGCCCATGGGCAGGTGAATTTGCTGATTCCCATGCTGGCCCACGGCAGCGAGATACGCCAAACCTTGGCCTTGGTCGATCAGGCCCGCCATGAGTTAGATCGGCGCGGACAGGTGCACGGTCCGGTGCACCTGGGGGCGATGATTGAAATTCCGGCTGCCGCCTTATCACTGCGCCTGTTCCTCAAGCACTTTGACTTTTTGTCAATCGGGACCAACGACCTGATCCAGTACACCTTGGCGATTGACAGGGCCGATGAGTCGGTGGCCCATCTTTACGACCCGCTGCACCCGGCCGTACTGCGCCTGATCGCCGACACCATTGCTGAGTGCCAGCGACAGGGCAAGAGTGTGTCCGTGTGCGGTGAAATGGCTGGCGATGTGGCCATGACCCGGTTGCTGCTGGGCTTGGGGCTGCGCAGCTTTTCCATGCACCCATCACAAATCCTGTCGGTCAAGCACCAAGTGCTGCGGTCGGACACCAGCAAACTTGCCCCTTGGGCCGAGCAAGTGCTGGGCAGCGAAGACCCTGCCGCTTGTATGAACCCCTGAGTCGGTTGGGGTCAGTCGGGCAAAGACGGCCCGGCGGTGGTGTCAGGCTGCTTTGATTTTGTCTTGTGTCCGGGTGTCGAAATCACGCGCATCATGGCGTTCGTGCAGTTGAGACTCGGGTGCGCCCATCACGCGGTTGACCATGCGTCCGCGTTTCACGGCAGGGCGTTGTGCCAGCTCTTCTGCCCAGCGCTGCACATGGGTGTATTCCTGCACCTGCAAGAATTCGCCGGCTTCAT
The DNA here is from genome assembly GCA_030729445.1 of Limnohabitans sp. Classification (GTDB taxonomy): domain Bacteria; phylum Pseudomonadota; class Gammaproteobacteria; order Burkholderiales; family Burkholderiaceae_C; genus Limnohabitans_A. The sequence continues at coordinate 3,093 of JANQXJ010000128.1, forward strand.
ACAGGAGACCTTTGGCCAGTGCGCCATACCAGGGCCAGATGGCGATGTCGGCGATCGTGTAGTCGTCGCCTGAGATGAACCGGTTCTCGGACAAGCGGCGGTCCAGCACATCCATCTCGCGCTTGACCTCCATGGCAAAACGGTCAATGGCGTATTCGATCTTGAATGGGGCGTAGGCATAAAAATGTCCGAAACCACCGCCCAAATAAGGGGCGCTGCCCATTTGCCAAAACAGCCATGACAAGCACTCGGCGCGTTTTGCTGGATCCGTGGGGACCAAAGCGCCAAATTTTTCGGCCAGGTACAGCAAGATGGCGCCCGACTCGAACACCCGCACGGGCTGTTCGCCACTGCAATCGAGCAGTGCTGGAATCTTGGAGTTGGGGTTCACGCCCACAAAGCCGCTGCTGAATTGTTGACCCTCGTGGATGCGGATCAACCAGGCATCGTATTCGGCGCCCGCATGTCCCAGGGCCAACAATTCTTCGAGCATGACGGTGACCTTGACGCCGTTGGGCGTGCCCAGAGAATACAGCTGCAAGGGGTGTTTGCCGCGCGGCAAGTCTTGTTCGTGTGTGGCGCCCGAGATGGGGCGGTTGATGTTGGCAAATTGCCCGCCATTGGCCTTGTTCCAAGTCCAGACTTTGGGGGGCGTGTAGACGGTGGTGTCAGAGGTGTTATCGGTCATGGGGGGCCTTGGATGAAGTCGGGTGGGCGAGGGCGGGTCAGGATTTTTCCGACAAGCTCAGATTGGCCGAATGCGCTTGCTGGTCGGCGTGGTAGCTGGATCTGACCATCGCGCCCACTGCAGCGTGGCTGAACCCCATTTCGTAGGCCTTGGCCTCGAACATTTTGAAGGTGTCGGGGTGCACGTAGCGGCGCACCGGCAGGTGGCTGTTGCTGGGTGCCAGGTACTGGCCAATGGTGAGCATCTCGATGTTGTGCGCACGCATGTCGCGCATGACTTCGAGGATTTCTTCGTCGGTCTCGCCTAAGCCGACCATCAGGCCGCTTTTGGTTGGGACATTCGGGAACAGCCCCTTGAATTTTTTCAGCAGGTTCAGCGAGAACTGGTAATCGGAGCCGGGGCGGGCTTCTTTGTACAGGCGCGGCACGGTCTCCATGTTGTGGTTCATCACGTCAGGCGGCGCGGCCTTCAGGATTTCGAGGGCGCGGTCGTCGCGGCCCCGGAAGTCGGGCACCAGCACTTCGATTTGGGTGGTGGGCGAGAGTTCACGGGTCTTGCGGATGCAATCGACAAAGTGCCCAGCGCCGCCGTCGCGCAAATCGTCGCGGTCCACGCTGGTGATGACCACGTACTTCAGTTGGAGTTGCGCAATGGTTTTGGCCAGGTTGTCGGGCTCGTTCACATCCAGGGGGTCGGGGCGGCCGTGCCCGACGTCGCAAAACGGGCAGCGCCGTGTGCACTTGTCGCCCATGATCATGAAGGTGGCCGTGCCCTTTCCAAAGC
>JANQXJ010000129.1:0-2293 GCA_030729445.1 Limnohabitans sp.
ACCTTGCCAAAGCCACAATCCAAACCCGCAAACCCGCCGCCACAAACCACCAGGCATAAAAACCCATCAGGAAATACGCCAGATCCGAGATCAAAGCACCCCATCGCCCCACCCCATTGCGCACCAACTCCCCGCTGCCCGAGGTGGACCAGGCCGGATCTTGCGGGTGGTAGCTCCACAGGGCCACCGTCACAAACAAGAGCAGCGCAGCCCCCAAGATCAAGATGATTTCTTGGGCAAAACGTGACCATAGCTTGGGGGGCGCAGCCGGGGCAGGGGCAGCGCCATCTCGGGTCAGGGTGTTCAGTGAGTAAGTCATAAATCAGGTGTGAAGCTTACCCGATCAAGGCCTCATCAGGGGGCCATGGCCGCTCCCCCACCTGCTGGGGGCGTTGGCCATCCACAAGTCTTGCGGTCAAGCCGCACATAGCCCCCACAAAGTCTCTTTAAAGCCCCACCAAAGCCATGGTGCCTGGTCAGTTTGGGGTGTTTCTTACAATGGAGCTTGTTGGAATTTTTTTCCGCGTCCCTTTTGTCTTTTTCACCGGATAGCCCACTACATGTCGACCCCCACACAACACGCCCAAGTCCTGATCCTGGGTTCTGGCCCCGCCGGCTACACCGCCGCAGTTTACGCCGCCCGCGCCAACCTCAAACCCCTGCTGATCACCGGCATGGCCCAAGGCGGCCAGCTCATGACCACCACCGAAGTGGACAACTGGCCCGCCGACGTGCACGGCGTGCAAGGCCCAGACCTGATGCAACGCTTTCAGGAGCATGCCGAGCGCTTCAACACCCAAATCATTTTTGATCACATCCACACCGTGAAGCTCGAGCAGCGCCCCTTCACCCTGATCGGCGACAGTGGCACCTACACCTGCGACAGCCTGATCATCGCCACCGGCGCATCGGCCAAGTATTTGGGCCTGCCCTCTGAGACCGCCTTCATGGGCCGCGGCGTGAGCGGCTGCGCCACCTGCGACGGCTTCTTCTACCGCGACCAGGTCTGCTGCGTGGTGGGCGGCGGCAATACCGCCGTCGAAGAAGCCCTGTACCTGTCGAACATCGCCAGCAAGGTCTATTTGGTCCACCGCCGCGACAAGTTCAAGGCCGAACCCATCCTGGTGGACAAACTGATGGACAAGGTCGCTGCAGGCAAGATCGAACTGAAAACCTTCCAGACCCTGGAAGAAGTGCTGGGCGACGCCTCCGGCGTGACCGGCATTCGCCTGAAAAGCACCAAAGACGGCAGCCTGCACGACGTCGAACTCAAGGGCTGCTTCATCGCCATTGGCCACGCCCCCAACACCGACATCTTCCAGGGCCAACTGACGCTGGAAAACGGTTACATCGTGACCCAAAGCGGCTTGAAGGGCTTTGCCACCCAGACATCGGTGCCCGGCGTGTTTGCCGCGGGCGATGTGCAAGACCATGTGTACCGCCAAGCCATCACCAGCGCGGGCACAGGCTGCATGGCCGCGCTCGATGCGCAGCGTTTTCTGGAACAGCACAACGGCTGAAGCCCTGCAGACCTGAGTTTTCCTGCCAAGGGATTGCGAATGGGCGCAGGGGGTGCTTGCCGGGGTGATGTGGCAAAGCGAAGCGCCTCTGAACCCCGGCAGGCACCCCCTGCGCCCACCCAACAAGGGCCAAACTCCCCAGACTTCAGGGCATTCGACAAAAAAGCCCCCGCTTTCTGGCTATAATTCAAGGCTTTGCTGGAACTGCCCGGATTTTCATCTGGGATCACAGAGCCAGCGATCTGGGATACCGCCACCCATCTTGGCGAGGTGAGGCTGGAGCGCCAGGCCCCGTGCAAATCTGCACGAGACCCATCGGCACCGGCTGTTTAAAAAGTATCGGAGTGTCCACATGGCACGCGTTTGCGACGTAACGGGCAAAGGCCCAATGACCGGGAACAACGTTTCCCACGCCAACAACAAAACCAAGCGCCGGTTCCTGCCGAACCTGCAATACCGTCGTTTCTGGGTTGAAACAGAAAACCGTTGGGTGCGTCTGCGCGTCTCCAGCGCCGCTCTGCGCCTGATCGACAAAAACGGCATCGATGCCGTGCTCGCAGACCTGCGTGCACGCGGTCAAGCCTAAACCCAGAACATTAGGAGTCATACACCATGGCAACCAAAGGCGGACGCGAAAAAATCAAGCTGGAATCCACAGCTGGCACTGGTCACTTCTACACGACCAGCAAAAACAAGAAAACCATGCCCGAGAAAATGTCGATCATGAAGTTCGACCCCAAAGCTCGCAAGCACGTTGAGTACAAGGAAATCAA
>JANQXJ010000129.1:2393-15744 GCA_030729445.1 Limnohabitans sp.
CGATCATGAAGTTCGACCCCAAAGCTCGCAAGCACGTTGAGTACAAGGAAATCAAACTGAAGTAATTCAGCCTGAGCCTTGCAAAAAAACCCGCTGTTTTCACAGCGGGTTTTTTTATGCCTGATAGGGGGTCAAAAGAGCATGCCCTGCTACTGCAGCCTTTGCGGGCACAACCAATACACAAAGGTGTCAGTGCCTATTGCGAATCAACCTCAGCCCTCAAAGCGAACAGGGCCCGAGGGCCCTGTTGGAATGGCTCAGCAAAAATCTCAGGTCGGTTGGCGCACAGCCCGCAACTTGACCGAGAAGTCGCGCAATGCGGCAATGCCACTTTCTTCGGCCCGGCGGCACCAGGCTTGCAAGTCGGCGGCCAATTGTTCGCGGGAGTGCGAGGTGTTGAGCCAGATCTGGCTCAACTCTTCGCGCATTTGCACCATTTTGTCGAGCACCGGGCTGGCGGCGCGGGCTTGCTTGAGTTGGGCTTGCGCAGCGGCTGGCACTTTGGCCGCATCACGGTGCAACCAACGTTGAGCCGCTTGCACCACACTGGCGTCCAATTTGAGCTTGCCAGCCTCCTGCTGCATCACCGTCTTCACGTTGCGTGCATAACCCGCCATCACTTCGTAGCGGTTGGCGATCAGGGCTTCCAAGGTCTTCTCGTCGGCCACAGGGCGGATGTCGCCATAAGCCAGACGAGGCGGTGTCTTTTTGACGGAGGCCATGCCCAGGGTTTCCAGAATGCGAATGTAGAGCCAACCGATGTCGAACTCGTAAGGCTTGACCGACAACTTGGCCGAGGTGGGGTAAGTGTGGTGGTTGTTGTGCAACTCTTCGCCACCGATCAGGATGCCCCAAGGCGAGATGTTGGTGCTGGCGTCGTGCGCCTCAAAGTTGCGGTAGCCCCAATAGTGGGCCGCACCGTTGATGATGCCAGCCGCCGTGATCGGGATCCAAGCCATTTGCACCGCCCAGACCGTCAGGCCAATGAAGCCAAACAAGGCCACATCGATGATCAGCATCAGGGCCACGCCTTGCCATGAAAAGCGGGTGTACAGATTGCGCTCGATCCAGTCGTCGGGTGTGCCGTGGCCGTAGCGTTGCAAAGTTTCCTTATTCTTGGATTCCTTGCGGTACAGCTCAGCGCCCGTGAACAACACGGTTTTGATGCCGTGCACATGGGGGCTGTGCGGGTCTTCGGCTTGCTCGCACTTGGCGTGGTGCTTGCGGTGAATGGCCGCCCACTCTTTGGTCACTTGGCCGGTGGTCAACCACAGCCAGAAACGGAAGAAGTGCGAAGGAATGGCGTGCAGGTCCAAAGCGCGGTGCGCCTGGTGACGGTGCAGGAAAATAGTGACGCTGGCAATGGTGATGTGGGTCAAGCCCAAGGTGATCAACACCATTTGCCACCAAGCCAAGTCGAACAGGCCGTTGCCCATCCAGTGAACCACTGCATCCAAAAAAGCCCAATCAGGCAACAACATGAGTCTGTCTTTCTATTGGCGCCTGAATTCAGGCAATCCGTCAATTTTAAGTTTGCTGCACCAAAAAGGACAGCGTTTTCGACCAACTTCGGCCGATCTGGGTTTTAAAGTATTACTTTTTAACCCAGACTGCGGCAAAAAACCCATCCGTGGCATGGCGATGGGGCCACAGCCTCAGGAATGTGCCAGCTGACGAGGCATCGGGGTGGGCATCGCCCGATGGGGCCGGTGAGCACAGACTGGCTGCGTTGGGCACTTTGAGCCTGTCGAGCTCTTGTGCCACGTTCAGGGGGACAAAGTCCGGGTTGGCGGCGCTGAAGGCTTGCGCGATCAACTCGTTTTCCTCGGGCAACACGCTGCAGGTGGCATACACCAAACGACCGCCCGACTTGACCATGCGCGAGGCGCTTTGCAGGATGGCTTGCTGCTTTTCGGTCAACTCTTGGACAGCTTGGGGCTTTTGACGCCATTTCAAGTCGGGGTTGCGGCGCAAAGTGCCCAAGCCCGAGCAAGGCGCGTCGACCAGCACGCGGTCGATCTTGCCTGACAAGCGCTTGACGCGGTCATCGCGCTCGTGCGCAATGGCCGCGGGATGCACGTTCGACAGGCCACTGCGGGCCATGCGGGGCTTGAGGGCATCCAAGCGGTGGCCAGACACGTCAAACGCGTACAAGCGGCCCGTGCTGCGCATGGCTGCGCCCAACGCCAGCGTTTTACCGCCCGCACCCGCACAAAAGTCCACCACCATCTCGCCCCGGTGCGCGTCCACCAGCAAGGCCAGCAGTTGCGAGCCTTCGTCCTGCACCTCGATCGCGCCTCGGGTGAAGGCCTCGGTTTTTTGCAGGGCGGGTTTGCCTTGCAGGCGCAGACCCCAGGGCGAATAGGGCGTGGCCTCAGAGGTGATGCCCGCTTGCGCCAACTCTTTTTGGATGTCGCTGCGTTTGGCGTTGAGCATGTTCACGCGCAGATCGAGCGTGCCGGGCTGTTGCAGGTGCTCGGCCAAGTCCCAGAAATCCTCACCCAATTGGGCTTGCAGGGCTTGCGCCATCCACTCGGGCAAGTTGTGGCGGTGCGGGGCCATCAGGGCCTCGGCCGGAATGGCGTCGCAAGTGGCCAGCCATTTTTTTTCGGTGTCGTTGAGCGCTGAGGCCAAAAAATCACGCGGGCCAAAAAAGCCCAAAATCGCCAGCTTGCGCTCTTTGGGGCCCGAGCCCGAGCGGGCCAACTGCTCAAACAGCAGCTTTTTACGCAGCACCGCAAAAGCGGTTTCGGCCAAGGTGGCGCGTTCACGGGGGCCAAGCGATCGGTGTTCGCGGAAATAGCGCGACACCACGGCGTCGGCAGGATGTTCAAATTGGAGGACCAGCCTGACCAGATCGGCGCAGGCGTCTAAAAGGGCTTTTGGATGCATAGGGCTGCATTGTCCCATCCCCAGCTATTTGTCCGAGACACATTACAGGAATCTCATGTCAGAAACACTGCCACCGATGATCGAAACGCCCAAAGGCCTGTACCGCCATTACAAAGGCGGCCAATACCGCGTGCTGGGCACCGTGCGCCACAGCGAAGACCTGCAACCCATGACGCTGTACCAGGCGCTCTATGGTGAACAGGGTCTGTGGGTAAGGCCCGCCGCCATGTTTGCCGATGTGGCCGAATTCAACGGAAAAGTTCAGCCCCGATTTGAACGCATTGGCGATTGAGCCAAAAACTCGGCGACCGCTTGCGGGTAGATCAAATGCTCTTGGGTCAGCACCCGCGCTGCCAGTGACTCGGCGGTGTCATTCGGCAGCACCGGCACCACCGCCTGCGCCAAGATGGCGCCATGGTCGAGCTCGGCCGTGACCTGGTGCACCGTGGCCCCGGCAAAGCAGCATCCAGCATCGATCGCCCGCTGGTGCGTGTTCAACCCCGCAAAGGCGGGCAACAAGGACGGGTGGATGTTGAGCAAGCGCCCGGCGTAGTGCGCCACAAAGCCGGGGGTCAGGATGCGCATGAAGCCCGCCAACACCACCAAATCGGGCGCATAACGGTCGATTTCGGCCATCAAGGCTGCATCAAACGCCTCGCGGCTGGCAAAGGTCTTGTGGTCCAGCACCTGCGTCGCGATACCGTGGTCACGTGCCAAATCCAGGCCTTGGGCATCGGCCCGGTTGCTCAGCACGGCGGCTACCCGGGCGTTCAAGCGTTGGCCCCAGCGGCCCTGCTCTGCCGCACGCACGATGGCGGCCATGTTGGAGCCCGAGCCCGAAATCAGAATGACGATGTTTCTCATGAAGGGCCGGATTATCCCTGCTCACTGAAAGTCTCTTGGCTTTTGTCGCACCAAGGACAAGCCGAATCGGTCTGCGCGTGATAAAAAGCACGGTCGTTTGATTTTGAGAGAAAACCCCATGGATTTGGCATTCACCCCCGACGAACTCGCGTTCCGCGACGAGATCCGCACCTGGGTCAAGGCAAACTTGCCCGCTGACATTTCCCAAAAAGTGCACGCCGCGATGCGCCTGACCCGCGAGGACATGCAGCGCTGGGCCAAGATTTTGGGCAAAAAAGGCTGGCTGGGCTGGGGCTGGCCCACAGAGTTTGGAGGTCCCGGCTGGACCGCCGTGCAAAAGCATTTGTTCGAAGAAGAATGCGCCCTGGCTGGCGCCCCCCGCGTGGTGCCCTTTGGCCCGGTGATGGTGGCGCCCGTCATCATGGCTTTTGGCAATGCCGAACAGCAGCAGCGCTTTTTGCCCGGCATCGCCAGCGGCGAAGTCTGGTGGAGCCAGGGTTACAGCGAGCCGGGTTCCGGCTCGGACCTGGCGTCGCTCAAAACCCGCGCCGAGCGTGTGGGCGACAAATACATCGTCAACGGCCAGAAAACCTGGACCACCTTGGGCCAGTACGGCGAGTGGATTTTCTGCCTGGTGCGCACCAGCAACGAGGGCAAGCCACAAACCGGCATCTCCTTCCTCTTGATCGACATGAAGTCGCCCGGCATCACCGTGCGCCCCATCAAGCTGCTGGACGGCGAGTGCGAAGTCAACGAGGTTTGGTTTGACAACGTCGAAGTGCCCGCTGAGAACCTGATTGGCGAAGAAAACAAGGGCTGGAACTACGCCAAGCACCTGCTGGCCCATGAGCGCACCAACATCGCCGACGTGAACCGCGCCAAGCGCGAACTCGAGCGCTTGAAGCGCATCGCCAAAGCCGAAGGCGTGTACGACGACCTGCGTTTCCGCGACGAAATCGCCAAGCTCGAAGTGGACATCGTCGCCCTCGAAATGCTGGTGCTGCGTGTTTTGTCGGCCGAAAAGTCCGGCAAGAATTCGCTCGACATCGCGGGCCTCTTGAAGATCAAAGGCAGCGAGATCCAGCAGCGCTACACCGAGCTGATGATGCAAGCCGCAGGTCCTTTTGCCCTGCCCTTCATCTTCGAAGCCATGGACGCGGGCTGGCAAGGCGACTTCCCCGGTGGCGTGGTGGCCAACGCGCCCCTGGCCGCCAACTACTTCAACATGCGCAAGACCACCATTTACGGCGGCAGCAACGAAGTGCAACGCAACATCGTCGCTCAGACAGTTCTGGGTTAAGGAGACACACATGGATTTCGATTTTTCTGACGACCAAGAACAACTGCGCGACGCGGTGCGCAAATGGGTGGACAAGGGCTATGACTTTGACCGCCGCCGCGCCATCGTCGCTGCGGGCGGTTTTGACCGCGCCGCTTACGGCGAAATGGCCGAGCTGGGCCTGACGGGCCTGTACGTGAGCGAAGACAACGGCGGTATGGGCATGGGCCCGACCGAAGCCATGGTCACCATGGAAGAACTCGGGCGCGGCATCGTGCTCGAACCCCTGACCCAGACCCTGATCTGCAGCGCCACACTGCAAACCCACGCGCCTGCAGCCCTGCAAGCCGCATGGTTGCCCCGCATGGCGGCAGGCGAAGCCATCGTCGTGCTAGCGCAGCAAGAACGCGGTGCCCGTTACCAATTGAACCGCTGCGCCGCACAGGCCAGCGAATCTGGCGGCGCATGGACTGTGAGCGGCACCAAGAGCGTGGTGGCCGTGGGCGACCAGGCCGACGCTTTTGTGGTGCCTGCCACCGTGAACGGCCAAATCGCTTTGTTTTTGGTGGAACGCAGCGCCAGCGGCGTGAGCACCCAGGCCTACGGCACACAAGACGGCTCACGCGCCGCCGAAGTGGTGTTGAACAAAGCACCTGCTCAGCTGATCACCCTGAACGGCTTGACCGCATTAGAAGAAGCTGTGGACATCGGCATCGCCTGCACCTGCGCCGAAGCCGTGGGCGTGATGGACAAAACCATGGCCATTACCGTGGACTACATGAACACCCGCAAGCAGTTCGGTGTGAACATCGCCAGCTTCCAAGCCCTGCGTCACCGCGTGGCCGACATGAAGATGCAGCTGGAGCTGGGTCGCTCGATGAGCTACTACGCCAGCCTGAAGTTGCACGCGCCCGCTGACGAGCGCCGCCGCGCCTTGGCCCGCGCCAAGTACCAAATGGGTGTCTCCATGCGCTTCATCGGCCAGCAAGCGGTGCAGCTGCACGGCGGCATCGCTGTGACGGACGAGTACATCGCCAGCCACTACTTCAAGAAATTGACCCAACTGGACATGACCTTTGGCGACACCCTGCACCAACTGGGCGAAGTGTCGGCACGCATGCAAGAGACGGCGGGCGTCTTCGCCTGAAGTCAACCAGGAAACCGAGCAAGGCGGGAGGGCGGCGCGGGTCGGGCGATGTGGCAAGCGAAACGCCTCTGAGCCCGAAACGCGCCGCCCTTTCGCCTTGCGGCTCTTCACCAAAATCGTCTGAATGAGCCACCCAACAAGAAGGCCCCAAAAAGGGCCTTTTTTGTTGCTTAAAACTTCCTGTGGGTTTGTCTGTGAACTACACCGGGGAGTGGGCTCGCACCCAGTCACGCATGGCGTCATTCATTCGGGTCTGCCAGCCCTTGCCGGTGGACCGGAAAGCTTCAAGCACATCGGCATCCAAGCGGATGGTGATGCGTTCTTTGACGACCTCAGAGCGTGGTCGCCCGCGTGGCTTGAGCATCGTCTGTGCGGCCTGGTTTCCAAACAACTCAGGCAAGACCTCTGACGCAGGGCGGGCACGGGCAAAGTCTGCATCCGTCCATTCCGGGTTGTCGGAATCAATCTGTTCTGGATTTGGGCGTTTGGGCATATCTCTTGACCTCTCTCGAATTGGCCTTGCGCAGGCTGATGACATGCACTTTGCCTTCGCGTGGCGTGAATACAAGGGCGTGCAAGCGCTCCCCGATGAAGCCCAGCACCTGAAATCGCCGCTCTCCATACGCTTTGCGAGTGTCCTCCTCCATCAGCGCAGTGGCCCATTCCATCTGCTCGACGAGCTCAAACGACAAACCTCGGCTCGCTATGTTGGAGGCGTTTTTGGCTGGATCAAATCCAATGTGTACCATTTTATTGTATGCACATTAAATGAAGCTTGCAAATTTTTAGATGTCCCAATCACCCTTAATGGCTCACTCCGCCTCGCGCACCCGCAAAAAAGACGCAAAACGCGGCAAGCCTAATGGTGTGCGATCGCGGTAGCGGTAAGTGACCCACGCTCCCACGGGCGGCGGGTTGCGGCGCTGGGCATCGCTCAGGCCAGACCCCAGGGCAAAGCGCTGGCCCGACGGCATTTGCACCAGCAAAGCCCCAGTCATGCCCAGCAAACGCCCTTTGCCTGGCTGGTGGCCCACCACCAGACCCTCTTCGTCCAACTCGGGTTTCAACTTGAACAGCGCGTCGGTGCGGCCGGGCTGCCACAGGGCATCGGCGCGGTGCAGCATCAGCCCCTCGCCACCTTGGCGGACCGTCTCCTGCAACATAGCCTGCAAAGCGCGGTTATCGTTCACCTCGCGCTGCTCGACCGTCATCAACCAAGGCTGCTGCGCTTGCGCCAATGTGGATTGCACAAATGCCACGCGCTGCGCAAACGGGGCGGCATGGCCGGGAGCGTCAAACACCAGGTACTTCACAGCCCGCCAGGCCTCGTCGTCGGGTTCGATCTGGCGCACCACGCCAGAGAGCCGGTCAAACGCGCCGCGCCCGATCCACAATTCACCGTCGAGCGCCACCCGAGGCAATGCCGACATAAACCAGGCCGGGGCTGCGATCAAACGGCCACTGCGAAAGCGCATAACGCGCCCATCCCAAATGGCCCGCACGCCATCGAATTTCTCACTCACCCAAAAACCTTGTGGAGATCGGCCAGCGGGCCAGGGCTTGGCCAACTGGACACTGCTAGGCCCGCCAGAGTCCACGGGTTGCAAGACCTGGGCGTGAGCACGTTTCAGCAGCCACGGCGACAAAAGCAGCGCCGACAAAATGGCGCGTCGGCTCAGACCTGGCGTGCTGGCAAGCTGCTGGCGCAAGGCCAAGGGTGGGTGCGGCATGACGGGTCTCCCTGATGAATCCATCACCCGGCCATTGCCTTAAAGACAAGCCGTTGTAGATTCTTTTGTATGCAGGGTGGGATGATGCAGCGCTTTGCTGTCTGACGCAAGGCAGCCGCCACGCCGCCGGATCAGGACATCAAGCGAGAATTTTTGGGCACATGCGCCATCAAGAAAGCCATTTGGTCACTCAAGATGCGGCGGTTGCGCAAGATGAAGTCTTCCCACAGGCTGGGCACATAGGGCGCGTAGAGCAGCGGCATGTTGGCCTGCTCCGGCGTGCGGGAGCTTTTGCGGTGGTTGCAGGAGCGGCAGGCCGTGACCACGTTCATCCAATGGTCGGGCCCTTTTTGACTCACGGGAACAATGTGCTCACGGGTGAGCACAGACTCATGAAAATGCCCGCCGCAATAGGCGCAAACATTGCGGTCACGCACAAACAATTTGGGGTTGGTCAAGCCCGAAACCAGATCAAACGGGTTGATGCGGGGCACGCCGTGGGTGCCGATGATGCTGTTGACGGTGATGATGGATTGCTGGCCGGTGAGCGCGTTGTGCCCCCCATGGAACACGGCCACCTGCTGGCCCGCTTCCCAACGCACCTCGTCGGCCGCGTAATGGGTGACGGCTTGCTCCAACGTGATCCACGATTGCGGCAGGCCTTGGGCCGAGAGTTTCAAAACCTTCACAGACGCCTCCATCCAACAGTTTAAAAACCACTGACAAGAAAAGTTTCGTCTCGATCTGTCCTCATGCTTTGGGCTGCAAGGAGAGCATGATCGGGCTCGGTCACAATATACCCTCTTCCATTGACAAATCCGTGAAAGCTGGCGCCTGGCCCAGCGCACCGGCAGGACATGAGCAGCGACATGAAGGTTTTCCGAGGCTTCCACCATCCCGACTTGGCCCCCGCTTGCGCCCTGACCATTGGCAACTTCGACGGCGTGCACCGGGGTCACCAGGCCATGCTGGCGCTGTTGCGCAGCGAAGCCGCCCACCGCGGCGTGCCCAGTTGCGTGATGACCTTTGAGCCGCACCCGCGCGACTACTTTGCCAAGGCCTTGAACAAACCCGACTTGGCCCCGGCACGCATCGCCACGCTGCGCGACAAACTGCAGGAACTCGAGCGCTGCGGCGTGGACCAAGTGGTGGTGGTGCCCTTTGACGCCCGGCTGGCCAGCCAGTCGCCCCAAGACTTCATCCAGCAGGTGCTGGTGCAGGGCTTGGGCGTGCGTTATGTGCTGGTGGGCGACGATTTCCGCTTTGGTGCCCAACGCTCAGGCGACTACGCCATGCTCGACGCGGCCGGGCAAAACTTGGGCTTTGACGTGGCCCGAATGAACAGCTACGAGGTGCGCGGCCTGCGCGTGTCCAGCTCGGCCGTGCGCGAGGCTCTGGCCAAAGGCGACCTGCCAGCGGTGCACGCCCTGCTGGGCCGCCCCTACAGCATCAGCGGCCATGTGGTGCACGGGCGAAAGCTGGGCCGTGAATTGGCCGCTTCAACGGAGGGTGCAGGCGACGGCTTTCGCACCTTGAATTTGCGTTTTGCGCACTGGAAGCCAGCCGCCAGCGGCATCTTTGTGGTGCAGGTGCATGGCCTGGCCGATCAGCCCTTGCGGGGCGTGGCCAACCTGGGCATACGCCCATCCTTGGATCCCAATGATGTGAATGGCGGGCGCGTGCTGCTCGAGACCCATGCCTTCGACTGGCCCGCCCAGCTGGGGGCCGAGGGGGGCTACGGTAAAATCATCCGCGTGGACTTGCTGCATAAATTACACGACGAGCTCAAATACGACGGTCTGGACGCCCTGACAAAGGGCATTGCCAAAGACTGCGACGACGCACAAGCGTGGTTTGCTTCGCGCCATGGTGAAACCAGCCGCCAAACCACCCGCGACCGAATTTGACGCTCCGGCCCGCGTTTGCCGCCTTCGACAGGCTCAGGGCAAACGACCTCCACGGCCCACCCCTCTTGATCTCTCCGAACGGCCCGCCGCTCGGGCTGAGCTTGTCGAAGCCCTCTCGACTTGACGCACCATGACCGACAAAACCCAAAACCCCGACACCCGCATCAACATGATGGACACGCCGTTTCCGATGCGCGGCGACTTGCCCAAGCGCGAGCCGGGCTGGGTGAGCGAGTGGAACGACGGCGGCCTGTACAAAAAACTGCGTGCTGCCCGCCAGGGTGCTCCGCTGTTCGTGCTGCACGACGGCCCGCCTTATGCCAACGGCAAACTGCACATCGGCCACGCGCTCAACAAAGTGCTCAAAGACATGATCGTCAAGTCCAAGCAACTCGCTGGCTTTGACGCGCAATACATCCCCGGCTGGGACTGCCACGGCCTGCCCATCGAAAACGCGATTGAAAAACTGCACGGCCGCAACTTGAGCCGTGACGACATGCAGGCCAAGAGCCGCGCTTTTGCCACCGAGCAAATTGGCCAGCAGCGCGAAGACTTCAAGCGCCTGGGCGTGCTGGGCGACTGGGAGCGCCCCTACCGCACCATGGACCCGGCCAACGAAGCCGGTGAAATCCGCGCCTTCAAACGCGTGATCGAGCGCGGCTTTGTGTACCGGGGCCTCAAGCCCGTTTACTGGTGCTTTGATTGCGGCTCGTCGCTCGCCGAGTTCGAGATCGAATACGCCGACAAAAAGAGCGACACGCTGGACGTGGCTTTTGAAGCCGACAATAACGCCGCGCTGGCCGCCGCCTTTGGCCTGGCCAAGCTGCCCGGCGAGGGCAGTAAAAAAGCCTTTGCCGTCATCTGGACCACCACCGCCTGGACCATCCCCGCCAACCAAGCGCTCAACGCCCACCCCGAGCTGGAATACGCCCTGGTGGACACTCCCCGTGGCGTGCTGCTGCTGGCCGCCAGCCTGGTCGAGAAATGCCTGGAACGCTACAAGCTCGAAGGCACCGTGATCGCCACAGCGGTGGGCGAGAAGCTGCGCGGCCTGGTGTTCCGCCATCCGCTGTACGACACCGTGGCAGAAGGCGAAGGTGGTGAATATTCCTACCGCCGCAAATCGCCACTGTACTTGGCCGAGTACGTGACCGCCACCGACGGCACAGGCATCGTGCACTCGTCGCCTGCCTACGGCGTGGACGACTTCAACTCCTGCGTGGCCAATGGCCTGGCCTACGACGACATCTTGAACCCGGTGCAAGGCAACGGCGTGTACGCACAAGAGTTGCCCTTTTTTGGCGGCCAGCACATCTGGAAAGCCTGCGCCCGCGTGATCGAGGTGCTGGGCCAAAGCGACCGCCTGATGGCCACGGTGGAAATCACCCACAGCTACCCGCACTGCTGGCGCCACAAGACGCCCGTCATCTACCGCGCTGCGGCCCAATGGTTTGTGCGCATGGACGAGGGCGAGGGCGTGTTCACCAAGGACAAAGCCCCCAAGACCCTGCGCCAGCTGGCACTAGACGCCATCGAGCAAACCCAGTTCTACCCCGAGAACGGCAAATCGCGTCTGCGCGACATGATCGCCAACCGCCCTGACTGGTGCATCTCGCGCCAGCGCTCATGGGGCGTGCCTGTGCCTTTCTTTTTGCACAAAGACAGTGGCGAGCTGCACCCCAACACCATGGCCATCCTGGACCAGGCCGCTGACATCGTGGAAAAAGGCGGCATCGAGGCCTGGAGCCGCGTGACGGTAGAAGAGATTTTGGGCGCAGCCGACGCCCCGCACTACACCAAGAGCACCGACATTCTGGAGGTCTGGTTCGATTCAGGCTCCACCTTCCAGCATGTGCTTCGCACCAGCCACAAAGACGCGTATGGTGTTGCGCCTTTCCACGACCAAGGCCCAGAGGCCGACTTGTATCTGGAGGGTCATGACCAGCATCGTGGCTGGTTCCACAGCTCGCTGCTGCTGGGCTGCGCCCTGTACGACCGTGCGCCCTACCGCGGTTTGCTGACCCACGGCTTTGCCACCGACGGCCAAGGCCGCAAGATGAGCAAGTCGCTGGGCAACACCGTCGATCCGCAAACCGTGACCAGCAAACTCGGCGCTGAAATCGTGCGCCTGTGGGTGGCCTCCACCGACTACTCGGGCGACCTGAACATCGACGACAAGATCCTCGCCCGCGTGGTCGACGCTTACCGACGCATCCGCAACACGCTGCGCTTCTTGCTGGCCAACGTGAGCGACTTTGATCCGGCAACTGACACCGTGCCCGACGACCAGCTGCTGGAAATCGACCGCTTTGCCCTGGCCCGCGCGGCCGAGTTGCAAGCCGACATCCGTGCCCACTTTGACAAGTACGAGTTCCACCCCGTGGTCTCCAAACTGCAGATCTATTGCTCGGAAGACTTGGGTGCTTTTTACCTCGACGTGCTCAAAGACCGCCTCTACACCTCAGCGCCCAAGAGCCTGGCCCGCCGCAGCGCACAAACCGCGCTCTACCGTATCACCCACGGCATGCTGCGCTGGATGGCGCCGTTCTTGTCCTTCACGGCCGAAGAGGCATGGAAGACTTTCGGCTCCTCCGAATCCATCTTCCTGGAGACCTTCAGCGACTTCGGCGCGGCCGATGCCGAGCTGCTCGCCAAGTGGGCCCGCATCCGCGACATCCGCGACTTGGTGAACAAGGACATCGAAAACCTGCGCACTGCAGGCCAAGTGGGTGCATCCCTGCAAGCCGAGATCACACTCACCGCCCCTGCCGCAGACCACGCCTTGCTGGCCAGCTTGGGCGCGGACATCAAGTTCGTGTTCATCACCTCCAAAGTGACTTTGTTGGCTGGCGATGCATTGGCGGTGCAAGTCGCCGCCAGCCAAGCCACCAAGTGCGAGCGCTGCTGGCACTACGTGGACGACGTGGGCCACGACGCGGCGCATCCCACCATTTGCGGCCGCTGCGTGAGCAACCTGCATGGCGCTGGCGAATCCCGCCTCGTCGCCTGAACCTCCTCCACCCGAAAGACAAGGCAAGCACATGGCCAGCTCCAAAAAATTCGGCAACGGCGGCTCAGGCAAAAGCCCTGGCACGGCCCTCTGGCTGGGCATAGCCCTTTTGGTGCTGGTGCTCGATCAGTTCACCAAGGTGCTGGTGCTGGGTGCTTTTCAGCTGGGCGACAGCACGCCCATCACTTCGTTCTTCAATTTGGTGCGGGTGCACAACCACGGCGCTGCCTTTTCGTTTTTGGCAGGTGCTGGCGGCTGGCAGCGCTGGTTTTTCACCGGCATCGGCGTGGCCGCGGCCATCTTCATGGTCTGGATGCTGCGCTCGCACGCCGGGCAAAAACTCTTCAGCTTGGCCATCTCGCTCATCCTGGGTGGCGCCATTGGCAACGTGATCGACCGCCTGTTGCACGGCTACGTGGTCGACTTTCTGGACTTCTATTGGGGCACTTGGCACTTCCCGGCCTTTAACGTGGCCGATGCGGGCATCAGTGTGGGCGCAGCCTTGCTGATCTTGGACGAAAT
>JANQXJ010000129.1:15844-23472 GCA_030729445.1 Limnohabitans sp.
CATGCCCGGATTGCTGCCCCACATTGACCCCGACGGTCTGCTCGAATTTTCGGTGGTCTACACCGACCGTGCGCTCAACCACATGTCCAAGCGTTTTGGTGGCGTGATGACCGACATCTCGCGCATGCTCAAGACCGTGTACGGTGCGCATTCAGTCGCGCTGGTGCCCGGCAGCGGCACCTTCGGCATGGAATCGGTCGCCCGCCAGTTTGCCACCAACCAACATGTGATGGTCATCCGCAACGGCTGGTTCAGCTACCGCTGGACTCAGATTTTTGACATGGGCCAGATCCCCAAGAGCCACACGGTGATCAAAGCCCGCCGCGTGTCCGAAAGCGCACAAGCGGCTTGGGCGCCTGCCCCCATCGCCGAAGTGACCGCCGCCATTGCCGCCGAAAAACCCGCCTTGGTGTTTGCACCGCATGTCGAAACTTCGGCCGGCATGATCCTGCCCGACGACTACCTCAAGGCTGTGGCCGATGCGGTGCACGCCGTGGGCGGCCTGTTTGTGCTGGACTGCATTGCGTCTGGTGCCATGTGGGTGGACATGAAGGCCACAGGCGTGGACGTGCTGATCAGCGCCCCGCAAAAAGGCTGGAGCAGCTCACCGGCTTGCGCCATGGTCATGATGAGCGAACGTGCCCGCCAAGCGATTGACAACACCACCAGCACCACCTTCGCGATGGACCTGAAGAAGTGGCTGCAGGTCATGGAGACCTACGAAAATGGGGCGCACGTCTACCACACCACTTTGCCGACGGATGCCTTGCTGCGCCTGCAAGAAGCCATGCTGGAGACCGAAGCTTATGGCTTTGCCAAGGTGCGCGAAGAACAAATCACACTGGGCCGCCGTGTGAGAGCCTTGCTGCTGGAGCACGGCTTTCCCAGTGTGGCAGCGCCCGGCTTTGAAGCGCCTGGCGTGGTGGTCAGCTACACCACCGACCCAGAAATCCAGAGCAGCAAGAAGTTTTTGGCGCTGGGCCTGCAGACCGCTGCGGGTGTGCCTTTGCAGTGCGACGAACCAGCCGACTTCCGCACCTTCCGCATGGGCCTGTTTGGCTTGGACAAATGGCACAACGTGGACCGCACGCTGCAGCAACTGAGCGGTGCACTCGAGACCATTGCCCCCAAGGCCAAGCTGGCAGCCTGATCCCATCCTGCTGCCGCTTGCAAACACCTGCTGCCTGTTCTGGATCCCGGCTCAAGGCCGGGATGACAACTGTATCGGCTTGACATTGACAAGGACCATCCTGTCATCCCGGGCGCGAAGACCCGGGAACAACCAAGGTAGGCCTTACAAGGTGATGATGGTGCACCCTGTGGTCTTGCGGGCTTCGAGGGCGATGTGCGCGTCTTGAATGTTTGCCAAGGGAAAAGTCTGGTCAATGTGGATCTTCACCTTGCCGCTGGTTACCGCCTCGAACAAATCGTCGGCCATCTCTTGGGTGCTCTCGCGTGTGGTGATGTGGCTGAACAGCGTCTGGCGCGTCACATAAATCGAGCCCTTGGGGCCGAGAATGCCCGGCGCAAACGGGGCCACAGGGCCTGAGGCATTGCCAAAACTGGCCATCAAACCAAAGGGTGCCAAGCAGTCGAGCGACTTGTCCCAAGTGTCTTTGCCCACCGAGTCGTACACCACCTTCACACCCGCACCGCCTGTGATTTCTTTGACCTTGGCCTGGAAATCTTCGGTGGAATAGTTGATGCAGAACTCGGCGCCATTGGCCAAAGCCAATGCGCACTTGGCGTCGCTGCCCGCTGTGCCGATCAGGCGCAAACCCAGCGCCTTGGCCCACTGGCAAGCGATCAAGCCCACACCACCGGCTGCGGCGTGGAACAGCACAAAGTCACCCGCTTTGAGGCCGCCTTGGGGCAGCGTGCGCTTGAGCAAGTATTGCGCGGTCAGGCCCTTGAGCATCATGGCCGCGCCGGTCTCGAACGAGATCGCATCGGGCAGCTTGCACACGCACTTGGCGGGCATCACACGCACTTCGCAATAGCTGCCGGGCGGCTGGCTGGCGTAGGCTGCGCGGTCACCCACCTTCAGGTGCGTGACGCCCTCGCCCACGGCTTCCACCACGCCCGCGCCTTCCATGCCCAGTTTCAGGGGCATAGGCAGTGGGTACAAACCACCGCGCTGGTACACGTCGATGAAGTTCAGGCCAATGGCCTTGTGGCGGATGCGGATCTCGCCGGGGCCGGGCTCGCCCACCGTGACATCGACCAGTTTCATGACTTCGGGACCGCCGTTTTGGTCGATCTGGACTGCAAGGCTCATGTTGTTCTCCTGTTGGAATGGGGTGACAGACCGGACACTTTGCCACGAAACGCGAGCCTGAGCCGGTAAAAGGGGCAGTTGGGGGACAGTTTGGCGACAGCGGGAAAACCCGAATGCCAGTACAGTGCCGCATGACCCAAAAACTCACGCCTGTCACAGCCTTGCTGCTGACCATCCCCCCTTTGCTGTGGGCGGGCAATGCCGTGGTGGGCCGCTTGGTCAGCAACCTGGTGCCGCCCATCACGCTCAATTTTTTGCGCTGGGCGGTGGCCTTGTTCATCTTGCTCCCCTTGGCCGCCTGGGTGTTGAAGCGCAACAGTGGCCTGTGGCAACACTGGCGGCGCTTTGCCTTGCTCAGTTTGCTGGGCGTGGGTTGCTACAACGCGCTGCAATACCTGGCCCTGCAAACCTCCACCGCGCTCAACGTGACCTTGGTGGCCGCCAGTGGCCCTGTGTGGATGCTGGCCATTGGCGCCCTGTTCTTTCAGGCCCCGGTGCGCCGCGCCCAAGTTTACGGGGCGGCCCTGTCCATTGTGGGGGTGCTGGTGGTCTTGTCGCGGGGCGACTGGGCGCAGCTCTTGGCAGTGCGCTGGGTGGTCGGTGACCTGTTCATCTTGCTGGCCACGGCCTGCTGGTCCTGGTACAGCTGGCTGCTGAGCCGAAAAGACGAGCCCGAAGCCATCCGCCAGGACTGGGCAGCTTTCTTGCTGGCGCAAGTGGTGTTTGGCCTGGCCTGGTCCGGCCTGTTTGCAGGCATGGAATGGGGCCTGACCGATGCCCACATCACTTGGGGCTGGCCCTTGATCGCCGCGCTGGCTTTTGTGGCGGTGGGTCCGGCGGTACTGGCCTACCGCTGCTGGGGCCTGGGCATCCAGCAAGCGGGGCCTGCGGTAGCAGGGTTTTTTGCCAACCTCACACCACTGTTTGCGGCCATCTTCTCAGCCGCCTTTTTGGGCGAGTTGCCGCAGCTATATCACGCGCTGGCGTTTGCGCTGATCATTGCCGGGATCTGGGTGTCTTCAAGGCGCTGAGCACCGTGACCAACACCGCAGGTTGGTCTCGTCAAAACGTCCCGGCGTAAGAGCCACCATCGGCCAGCACGTTCTGACCTGTCATGTAGGCCGCATGCTGGCTGCACAAGAAGGCACAGATGGCCCCAAACTCTTGCGGATTGCCGTAGCGCCCGGCCGGAATTTGGGCTTGCTGGATCACGCGCAGCTCTTCCACCGTCTTGCCGGCTTTTTGAGCCATGGCGGGCAGAGTCGAGCGGATTCGGTCAGTGTCGAATTTGCCAGGCAGCAGGTTGTTGATGGTCACGCCTTTGGCTGCGATGGCGCTGCGCGAAGCCCCGGCCACAAAACCCGTCAAGCCGCTGCGTGCGCCGTTGGACAGACCCAACACGTCGATGGGCGCTTTGACGGCGCTGGAGGTGATGTTCACGATGCGGCCAAAGCCGCGTGCGGCCATGCGGTCCACGGTGGCTTTGATGAGTTCGATGGGCGTGAGCATGTTGCCGTCGATGGCTTTGAGCCAGGCCTCGCGGTTCCAGTCGCGGAAGTCGCCGGGGGGCGGGCCGCCAGCGTTGGTGACCACGATGTCGTAATCTTTGCCGGGGCCGCCTGCCACGTTCCAGATGGCTTCGCGTCCGGCTTCGGTGGTGATGTCCTCTGCGACAGCGATCAACTGAACCTTACCGCCGGTCTCGGCACGCAAGTCGTCCACGGCTTTGTTCAGCACCTCAGCGCCGCGGGCCACCATGACCACGTTCACACCTTCAAGGGCCAAGGCCCGTGCGCAACCCCAGCCCAAGCCTTTGCTTGCGCCACCGACCAAAGCCCATTTGCCTGCAATACCCAAGTCCATGTCTATCTCCTGAAGTTGATGTGCTGCGGTCCACCGACCACATTACGTTGTGCGACCCGCTGGCCGCGTGACCCAAAACACACCGCTCAAGACCAGCACGGTCCCGGCAATGATCCACATGTTGAACGGTTCGTCCAAAATCCACACGCCCATGAGCAGCGTGAACATGGGGCCGATCATGCCCGTTTGCGCTGTCAGGCCTGGTCCAATTCGCTCAATGGCCATCATGACCAAAAGGACAGGCAGCACGGTGCAAGCGGTGGCATTGAGCAGCGACAACCACATCACCGGCTCGGGCACGACCGCCGTGGCCATAGGCCTGAGCAGCACAAACTGCAGCAAGCAAAATCCACAGGCCACCGAGGTGGCCAAGCCCGCCAAGCGCAAAGAGCCCAAACGCTGGACCAACTGCCCGCTGTAAGTCAAATAAATGGCGTAGTTGGTTGCGCTCAAAAACACCAGCAAAGCGCCCCAAGCCGCGTGCGGCCCGGTCAGCCCCAGCTCGTGCCCGAACACCAGCAACACCCCCGAGTAGCTGATGGCCATGGCCACGCCTTGGCGTTGGGTGATGCGTTTTTTGAACAACACCCAACCGAGCAGCAAGACCAGTGTGGGGTTGAGGTACAGGATCAGGCGTTCCAAGGAGGCGCTGATGAACTCCAGGCCCCAAAAGTCCAGAAAGCTCGAGAGGTAATAACCACAAAAGCCCAGGCCCAGCACACCCAGCCAGTCTTGCCGGGTAAGTGGCGCTTTGCCCCGCCCGGCCCACCAAGCCATGAGCACAAGCAAGGGCAACGCCAACAGCATGCGCCACATGACCAGCGTGACCGCGTCCACGCCGTGCCGGTAGGCCAACTTGACGATGATGGCCTTGCCGCTGAAGGCCATGGACCCGGCAGCCGCCAACAACAAACCCGTGGTCAGGTGCGGCGTGGGGCTGAGTGCCATCAAAAGCCCACGGCTTGGCCATCGCGGCGCGGGTCACTGGCCACTTGGTAGCCCTGCACAGCCGGATCACCCATGCGCCAGATGAACTGGCCTGCACCAAAGTCCTGGTAAGAGTCACTGATGATGTCGAGCTGGTGCCCGCGTGCGATCAGCTCTTGCACCGTGGCGCCGTTCATCGTGGCTTCAACGTTGATGTTCAGGCCCGTGTTGAAGCGCCAGCGCGGTGCGTCACACGCCGCTTGTGGGTTCTGGCCGTAGTCGAGCATGCGCACCAGGGTTTGCATGTGGCCTTGGGGCTGCATGTTGCCGCCCATCACGCCGTAGCTCATGACAGGCTGGCCGTCTTTGGTGACAAAGGCCGGGATGATGGTCTGGAAAGGACGCTTGCCCGGCAAGACCAGGTTGGCGGGATTTTGGCCCTGCAGGTCGGTGCTGAAACCGTGACCCCGGTTTTGCAAACTGATGCCATAAGTGGGCTCGACCACGCCGGAACCAAAGCCCATGTAGTTGCTCTGGATGAAGCTGATCATCATGCCGTTTTCGTCGGCGGCTGTGAGGTAAATCGTGCCGCCCTTGACCGGGTTGCCCGCCTTGAAGTCTTGGGCCTTTTTCATGTCGATCAGCTTGGCGCGGCTGGCCAAGTAGGCCGGGTCCAGCATTTGCTCAGGCGGCAGCTCCATGAAGCGCGGATCGGCCACGTAACGGTAGGTGTCGGCAAAGGCCAGTTTCATGGCCTCGATCTGCAGGTGCTGCGAATCAGCGCTGTCGACCTTGTGGCTGGCCAGGTCAAAGTTGGACAGGATGCCCAGCGCGATGAGCGCAGCGATGCCTTGGCCGTTGGGCGGGATCTCGTGCAGGGTGTAACCGCGGTAGTCTTGCGCCATGGGCTTGACCCATTCGGGCTTGAAGTCGGCCAGGTCTTTGGCGGTGATGCTGCCGCCGTTGTCTTTGGCAAACTTTTCAATGGCTTGGGCGATCTCGCCGCCGTACAGCGCCTGGCCTTTGGTGGCGGCAATGGCCTTGAGGCCCCGCGCCGCATTTTTGAACTGGAACAACTCGCCCACTTGCGGCGCACGGCCCCAGGGCAAAAAGCTTTGTGCAAAACCGGGCTGCGATTGCAACTCGGGCGTGGCGGCAGCCCACTTTTGCTGCACCACCACCGGAATCAAATAACCACGCTCGGCCACCTCGATGGCGGGCTCCATCAAATCGGCAAAGGGCAGCTTGCCAAATCGGTCGCTCAGGGCCACCCAACCGGCCACGGCACCCGGCACAGTGACCGAGTCAAAACCACGCTTGGGTGGTGTTTTGGTCTCGGCACCGTATTTGCGGTGGAAGTATTCGGGCGTCCAGGTCGCAGGGGCTGGGCCAGAGGAGTTGAGGCCATGCAGCTCTTTGCCGTCCCACAAAATCGCAAACGCGTCTGAACCCAAACCACAGCTCACCGGCTCGGTCAGGGTGATCACGGCGGCGGCGGCAATGGCAGCGTCGACCGCATTACCGCCTTTGAGCATCATGCGCAGGCCCGCTTGTGCGGCCAAGGGGTGCGAGGTGGAGACCACATTGCGTGCAAACAGCGGCAAGCGGGTGCTGGTGTAGGGGAACTGGTAATCGAAATTCATGTCATTCCAAAAGGCTTAACCATAAAGATGATTTTCTCAGAGCCGCCGGGGCCCTGCTGCGCCCATGTGACAAGACTACATTCACAAGCCATCACCAAAAGGCAACGGCCTCTGTTGAGGCCGCTGCAGTTGAACTTCAATTTTTGGTCACTCTTCGACGAACGCTTCTTCTCGTTTGGACTTGATGGATGGCAAGGCCACGATGATCAAAAGCAGCACCGCCATCGCCAGCAAGGTGGCCGACAAGGGGCGCGTGACGAACACGCTCCAGTCACCACGCGAGAGCAGCATGGCGCGGCGCAAGTTTTCTTCCATCATCGGGCCCAGAATCAAGCCCAGCAGCAAGGGGGCAGGCTCCATGCCCAATTTGATGAACACATAACCCACAACGCCGAACAAGCCCACCATCCAGATGTCCCAGGTGTTGTTGTTGGTCGAGTACACGCCAATGGCGCAGAACAACACAATGGCCGGGAACAACCAACGGTAAGGCACCGTCAGGAACTTGATCCAGATGCCAATCAAGGGCAGGTTCAAGATGATCAGCATGGCGTTGCCGATCCACATCGAGGCGATCAGGCCCCAGAACAACTCGGGGTTGCTGGTCATGACCTGAGGGCCAGGCTGGATGTTGTGGATGGTCATCGCACCCACCATCAAAGCCATCACGGCATTGGGCGGAATGCCCAGTGTCAGCAATGGAATGAAGGAGGTTTGCGAGCCGGCATTGTTGGCCGATTCAGGAGAAGCCACACCGCGGATGTTGCCCTGGCCGAATGGCACTTCACCGGGTTTGAGCTTGGTTTTCTTCTCGATGGTGTAGGCCGCAAAAGCCGACAAAGTGGCACCACCCCCAGGCAAAATGCCCAAGGCCGCACCCAAGGCCGTGCCGCGCAAAATGGCCGGTATCATGTTCT
>JANQXJ010000130.1 GCA_030729445.1 Limnohabitans sp.
ATGCACCTGTGCATCCTCGAAAACGACGACCTGGACCCGCCCCTGAACCAGCGTTACACGCGGGTGGCGGCGATGTTTGAGCACTTGTTTGCGCAAGCGGGCTACCTTGGCCGCATCGACACCTTCAGCGCCCGGCATGGCCAATACCCGGCCAGTTTTGAGGCCTACGACGCGGTGCTGCTGACCGGTAGCCGAGCAGATTCTTTTTCTGACGAACCCTGGGTGGTGGCCCTGCGTGAGCAGGTGACGCGTTTGCTGCAGGACCAGCACAAGTTGTTGGGGGTGTGTTTTGGCCACCAACTGATCGCGCATTGCTTGGGTGCACCGGTGCAGAGGGCGCCCCAGGGGTGGCGCGTTGGGCGACAGGCTTACGACTGGCTGGGCGATTCAGAACACTTGGGGCTCGCGCCCGGAGCGCCTGCCCGCATGGCCTTGCTGGCCAGCCACCAAGATCAGGTGCTGGCGTTGCCCCCGGGTGCCACCTTGCTGGCCACGCAGCCAGATTGCCCGGTGGCCGCCTACGCGCTGGGTGACCAGGTGTTTTGCATTCAGCCGCACCCGGAGTTCACGCCTGAGATGTCGGCCTTTTTGTTGGACAAGCGCCGCGCCATGCTGGGAGAGCCGCTGTATGAGTACAGCATGGGCAGTTTGCGTGAGCCCCACGACGGCTTGGCGCTGGCGCGTTTCATGATCCGTTTCGTGCAATACGGTCTCTCGGCGTGAGCCCTGGCGGCGCTGGGCCGAAATGACCGAAAATACCTGTATTCCTTTTGAGCCTTTTCCATTTGAGTTTTTGAGCCATGGCCCTGCGAACCATCCTTTGTTATCCCGACCCACGCCTGCACAAGGTGGCCCAGCCCGTGCAAGCGGTGGATGCCCGCGTCCACACCCTGATCGACGACATGATCGAGACCATGTACGAGGCCGGTGGCATTGGCTTGGCGGCCACGCAGATCGATGTGCACGAGCGGCTGGTGGTGATCGACACGTCTGAAGAGCGCAACCAGCCGATGGTGCTGATCAACCCCGAGATCACCTGGATGAACGAGGAGCGCGTCAAGGGCGAAGAGGGTTGCCTGTCGGTGCCCGGCATTTACGACGGCGTGGAACGCGCCACCCAAGTGAAAGTCACGGCCATCGACCGCGATGGCCAAAGCCGCACGATCGAGGCCGAGGGCATGCTGGCCATTTGCATCCAGCACGAGATGGACCACCTGGTGGGCAAAGTGTTTGTGGAATACCTCTCGCCGCTCAAGCAAGGCCGCATCAAGACCAAGATGGTCAAAGCCCAAAAAGCCGGGCGCTGATCCGGCATGCGTTTGATTTTTGCGGGCACGCCCGAATTTGCCCAGACGGCGCTGGCCGCCTTGCATGCAGCAGGTCACGAGATCGTGCTGGTGCTCTCCCAACCCGACCGCCCTGCGGGCCGCGGCATGAAGCTGCAGGCCTCGCCCGTCAAGCAATGGGCGCTTGCGCACCAGGTGCCCGTGGCCCAGCCGCGCAGCTTGCGACTGGATGGCAAATACCCCGAAGACGCTGCGGCCGCCCGCGACACCCTGTTGGCCGCGAAAGCCGACGCCATGATCGTGGCCGCTTATGGTTTGATCTTGCCGCAATGGGTGCTGGACTTGCCGCCCAAGGGGTGCCTGAACATCCACGCTTCTTTGTTGCCGCGCTGGCGTGGCGCGGCGCCCATCCACCGCGCCATCGAGGCGGGTGACACCCAAACCGGCATCACCATCATGCAGATGAATGCGGGCTTGGACACGGGCGACATGCTGTTGGTCTTGCCTTGCGATGTGTCGCCCACCGACACCACCGCCGTGCTGCACGACCGCTTGGCCGCTTTGGGTGGTGAGGCCATCGTGCAGGCGCTGGCCAGCCTGGACAGTTTGCCGCACCAACCCCAACCCGAAGAGGGCGTGAACTACGCGCACAAAATCGACAAAGCCGAAGCCGCACTCGACTGGGCGCTGTCCGCCGAGGTGTTGGCGCGGCGCATTCGGGCGTTTGACCCGTTCCCGGGCATGACCGTGCCGCTGACCACCGAGGCGGGCAGCGAAACCCTCAAGATCTGGCAAGCCGTGGCCGAGCCTTTGGCCAGCCCCGCCGAGCCGGGCACTGTGCTCAGCGCCGATGCCTCTGGCGTGCGTGTGGCCTGTGGTGAGGGGCAGCTGTGCCTGACCCAGCTGCAGCGACCCGGTGGCAAGCGCCTGAGCGCGGCCGATTTTCTGCGCGGCTGCCCCTTGCAGCCCGGTCAGCGTTTGGTGGCCTGATGTTTTTCAGGCCCACGCTCTACCGCCGTGCCGAGTTCTGGCAAGGCTTTCGCGACCTGGCCCCGCAAGCGCCCGGGGTGGCGGCTTGGGGCCTGATGACCGGCGTGGCCATGGTCAAGTCTGGCATGAGCGTTTTCGAGGCCGTGGCCATGACGATGCTGGTGTTCGCGGGCAGCTCGCAATTGGCGTCCATTCCACTTTTGGTGGCGGGAGCACCCGCTTGGGTGATTTTGGCGACCGGTTTTTGCGTGAACTTGCGCTTTGTGGTGTTCAGTCTGCACCTGCGGCCATATCTGATGCACCTGCCGCGTTGGCAGCGCATGTGCCACGGCTACTTCACCGCCGACATCACCTACGTGCTGTTCACCCGCCGCTATCCCGCGCCGGGTGCCAGCGATGGCGAGCGCACCGGGCAAGAGGCTTATTTGGCGGGCAACTATTGTCTGAACTGGGCCAGTTGGATTGGGGCCAGTTTGTTGGGCGTTGGGCTGGCCAATTTGATTCCGCCGGAGTGGGGTTTGGGCTTTGCGGGCATTTTGTGTTTGTTGGGCATCCAGTGCTCGTTGGCCAGCTCGCGCATGCGCATGCTGTCTGCAGCCGTGGCGGGTGTGGCCGCGGTGGTGGCTTACAGCCTGCCGCTCAAACTCAATATCGTCGTGGCGATTGCGGTGGCCGTGATCTTGTGCCTGACGGTCGAAAAAATCCGGCCTGCACCCAAGGCGGCCGCATGAACGGCACCGATCTGTGGACGCTGGCCGTCATTGTGGGTCTGGCCGTGGTCACTGTGGTGGCACGCAGTTTCTTTTTCATCTCCAGCAAGTCTTGGCAGCTGCCCGACTGGGCTCAGCGGGGCTTGCAGTACGCGCCCATTGCTGCTTTGTCGGCGGTGGTCATTCCCGAAATCATCACCGTGCAGGGCGAGCTGGTCAGCACTTGGCAAGACGCGCGTTTGTACGCGGCCGTGGTGGGCGTGGCCGCTTACTTTTGGCGGCGCGATGTGCTCATCACCATCCTGGCGGGCATGGCGGTTTACCTGCCCTTGCGTTTGGGGCTGGGCTGGTAATTCCCGTTGGGGCGTTGTTCGGGGTTCGTACCGGCCCTACATGTCAGCCGTTGTCAGGCCGGGCTTTTAAAATCGATGCCAATTGATCCTTCTACTTTTCTACACACCATGAACGTCATCCGCTTTTCTGATCTGTGTGCCAAGGGCCAAGCCGCTGGCCAACGTGTCTTCATCCGCGCCGACCTGAACGTGCCACAAGCCGATGACGGCAGCATCACCGAAGACACCCGCATCCGCGCCAGCGTGCCCTGCATCCAGATGGCGCTGGACGCTGGCGCTGCCGTGATGGTGACATCGCACTTGGGGCGCCCCACCGAGGGCGAGTTCAAGCCCGAAGACTCGTTGGCCCCCGTGGCCAAACGCCTGGGCGAGCTGCTCGGCCGTGAAGTTCCGCTGGTCGCCAACTGGGTGGACGGTGTCTCTGTCGCCCCTGGTCAGGTCGTGCTGCTCGAGAACTGCCGCGTCAACAAAGGCGAGAAGAAAAACAACGAAGACTTGGCCCGCCAAATGGCCCAGCTGTGCGACATCTATGTGAACGATGCCTTTGGCACCGCCCACCGAGCAGAAGGCACGACCTACGGCATCGCCCAGTTTGCGCCCATTGCGTGCGCAGGCCCGCTGCTGGCCGCCGAGATCGACGCCATCACGCAGGCCTTGGCCAACCCGAAGCGCCCCCTGGCGGCCATTGTGGCGGGCAGCAAAGTCAGTACCAAGCTGACCATCTTGAAGAGCCTGTCGCAAAACGTGGACCAGCTGATCGTGGGTGGCGGCATTGCCAACACTTTCATGTTGGCCGCAGGTCTGAAGATCGGCAAGAGCTTGGCCGAAGCCGACTTGGTGGACGAGGCCAAAGCGGTGATCGAGGCCATGAAGGCGCGTGGTGCTGAAGTGCCGATTCCTACCGATGTGGTGGTGGCCAAAACTTTTGCTGCCGACGCGGTGGCCACGGTGAAAAAAGCCACCGAGGTGGCCGACGACGACATGATTTTGGACATTGGCCCCGAGACTGCAGCCAAACTGGCCGCGCAACTTAAGCAGGCGGGCACCATTGTGTGGAACGGTCCGGTGGGTGTGTTCGAGTTTGCGGCTTTTGAAAACGGCACCAAAGTGATCGCCCAGGCGATTGCCGAGTCCAGCGCCTTCAGCATCGCGGGCGGTGGCGACACGCTGGC
>JANQXJ010000131.1 GCA_030729445.1 Limnohabitans sp.
GGTCACCGCCGATCAGCACCACGCCCCCTTCGACCATGCCGCCGCCCAGCACCCGGTCGAGCTCGTCGATCCCGGTGGGGTGGCGTTCAAAGTCGGCCGCTTCGATCTGGGACAGGGGCAGCACTTCAGAAGTGGGGGCCAGCGAGGCGTGCACCGAGCCAAAGCGGTTTTTTCCCGCCGCGGGCTCAGTGGCGCCTTCGATCAGGGTGTTCCAGGCGTTGCAGCTGGGGCATTTGCCCATCCAGCGGGCGCTGGTGCCGCCGCATTCGGTGCAGGTGAATATCGATTTGTCTTTGGCCATGGGAGAGATTGTGCCTTTGGGCAGACGCCGAGCTTGGACATGAAAGCAAGAAGCTGCAAACGCCTGCCCCTCAGTCGATCACCTCAGCCCTCTGGATGCATGGATGTAGTGAGCCAAGCCTTCACAAACCCGCGCGTGATCTCGGTGGCACCCCAGCTGCGTGCATTCGATGCGTTCTGGCCAGACCACAAGGGCGTGAAGTCACTCAGGCCTTGCGCTTCTGCTGCAGCCCGCAAGGGGGCGATGGCCGCTGTGGCCAGCGGAAACGCCGGGGCCGCTGCATTCAAAGGTCCCAATTCACGCATGAGGCGGTTGACGATGCCCCGCGCCGGACGGCCACTGAACAAGGTGGTCAAGGCAGTGTGCTGAGCGGCGGGTGACAACAAGGCGCCACGGTGCAAGGCGCTGGTGCTGGCTTCGTGGCTGCACAAATAAGCCGTCCCGATTTGCACGCCCGCCGCACCCAGCAGTTTGGCCGCGGCGACACTTTGGTCAGAGCCCACACCACCCGCAGCGATCACCGGCACCTCCACGGCTTGAACGATTTGGGGCAACAAGGCCATGGTGCCGATTTGTGTGCTCAGGTCGTCCGTCAAAAACATGCCCCGGTGCCCACCGGCCTCGAGCCCTTGGGCGATGACGGCGTCAGCGCCGTTGGCCTGCAGCCAGCGGGCTTCGTCCACCGTGGTGGCAGACGACACCACAAGCGAGCCCCAGCTTTTCACGCGTGCCACCAAATCGGGCGCGGGCAGGCCGAAGTGAAAACTCACCACCGCTGGGCGAAACGCTTCCAGCACATCGGCGCTGTCGTGTGCAAAAGGCACACGCCCTGGACCGCTGGGCATCTGGGATGGGTCCAGCCCAAATTCGCGGTAATAAGGAGCCAAGGCCTGCTGCCAGCGCATCTGGCCTTCAGGCGAGGGCATGGGCGGCGTGTGGCAAAAAAAGTTCACGTTGTAAGGCGCATCCGTGGCCGCCGTCAGCGCCTGGAGTTCGGCCAACAGAGCGTCCGGGCTGAGCATGGCCGCAGGCAGCGCCCCCAGCCCCCCGGCCTGGCACACGGCCAAGGCCAAGCGGTGGTTCTGTGCGCCCGCCATGGGCGCCTGGAAAATGGGTGCAGCCAGACCCAAGCGTTTGAAGACATGTGACATGTCGCTCACTTTAATGCTTGCGCCGCCTGGGCGTCTTCGCCCCAGCCATCAAGCGGCCAATTGTTGGGGAAACTCCTGGCTCAACAGCCCCTTGATTTCATGGCGCAGCGCATCGACAGCGATGGGCTTTGACACATAACCGTCCATGCCTGCAGCCAAATAACGCTCTTTGTCCCCCTTGAGGGCATTGGCTGTCACGGCAATGATGGGCGTGCGTTTGAGTTGCTGGTTTTTCTCCAATGTTCGGATGATTTCAGCGGCTTCCACCCCCCCCATTTCGGGCATGTGGATGTCCATCAGAATCAGGTCAAACTCACGGGTTGAAAAAGCCTCAATCGCCTCAATCCCGTTGTTGGCGATGCTGACCTCGTAGCCCATGCGCTGTAACAAAATGGTCTCCAGCGTCTGATTGATGGGCGTATCTTCGACCAACAAAATACGCTGCGACTTGAATACGGGCTCCGGTGTGCTGGCCGGGACTGGCGCTGAAGCGGCCATCGTCCGGGTCAGCCCATTCAACACATTGACCAATTCATTGACATCGATCGGTTTGACCAAAAAGCTTTGAATGCCTTGCGGGTCCAGCAACTCTTGGCTGATCTGCTCGCTCAGGGCCCCCATCATGATGATGGGCATTTGCTCGGCTGAAAACAATTGCCTGAGCTGTGCCGCCAGCGCAAAGCCATCGATGTCAGGCATGTTGACATCGATCAGTGCGCACCGGGCTTGCCGCAGCTGGGGGGAGTGCAACGTCTGGGCGGCACCGTCTACTGCTGCGGTTTGCAATCCCAAGTTTTGCAATTGGTGACTGAGCACTTTGCGACTGCTGGCGTTGTCATCCACCAGCATCAGCGTTTGACCTGCCCACGCCGGAGACAAGCTTTGTGTACAGAGAGGGGCATCGACCAAGGTATGAAGCCTGACATAAAAGCTGAAAGTGCTGCCATGCCCGAGTTGGCTGTTGACGCTGATGTCACCACCCATCATGCGCACCAGGCTGCGGCTAATGGCCAGACCCAAGCCTGTACCGCCAAACCGGCGCACGGTACTGGAGTCGGCTTGGGTGAATACATCAAATATCAGGGCTTGCTTGTTAGGAGCGATGCCGATGCCGGTGTCTTTGACAGCGAACTCCAGCCAGACGCCGTCGCGGCTGGGCGGTGAAATCATGGGTTTGACGCACAGCAAGATTTCACCTTGTGCTGTGAATTTGATGGCATTACCCAGCAAGTTGGTGATCACCTGCTGCAGACGCAAGGGATCACCAATGACCTCGTCGGGCACCTTGCAATCCACGTCACACACCAGTTCAAGTTCTTTTTCACTGGCACGCAAGGACAACGTGCGTGTGGCCTGCCGAATCAGGCTGTGCAATGAAAACGGGTGCGGGTCAAGACTGAGCTTGCGGGCCTCGATTTTTGAGAAGTCCAGGATGTCATTGATCACGGCCAACAACGAATGCGCCGATGTCGACACCATGTCCAAATAGCTTCTTTGCTCGGCCGTCAAACGGGTTTGTAGGCACAACTCAGTCATGCCCAAAATGCCATTCATGGGCGTGCGGATCTCATGGCTCATGTTGGCCAAAAAGTCACTTTTAGAAGCATTGGCCTCTTGTGCGGCGTCCCTCGCCATGGCCAGATCTTTTTCGGCGTGCTGACGCGCTTCCACGAATTCGTTGAAGGCGTGTGTGACCATCTTGATTTCACGGCCGCCCACTTGGGCAATGGGGGCGACCACCTGCCCATCGCGCATGCGGGCCGCTGTCTGGTGCATGGCCTGGGCCAAAACATCCAAGGGCCGCACCACCCGCGCCACAAAGACCCACAACAACGGTGCCATGACCACCAACAACAAACCACTGAGTGCCAACATTTTTCGGTAAAGGTTTTCGACAGGCGCAAAGGCCTCGGCAGAGGGCACCACAGAGGCCACAATCCACCCCGTGCTCGACAACTTTTTGAAGGTGAACAGCCCCTTGACTCCCTGCGTATTGACGCCCTCTTGTGTGCCCTCGAACCCTTTCATGGCATTTTCAAAGGGGAGGTTGCCGCTGTTGGGCGGGACGGTTTTATAAATCAGCGCCGGATCGGGGTGGGCAATGCGCAGCCTGTCCTGACTGACGAGGTAGTAATAGCCCGTTTCGCCATTTTTGCGGCTGGCGATCGATCCCAACAAATTGGGCTTGTGCAAGTTCAGCACCCCGCCCATGATGCCCACCAGCTGCTGGTTGGTGTCCATGATGGGGGCAGCGATGACCACAATGGGCTGCTGTGTGGCCCGGCCCAAAATGGGCGCTGAAATCACAGGCTTGCCGGTCTTGATGACGCCCTGAATGTAGTCCCGGGTGGACATGTCCAAGGTCCTGCGGCCCGGTTTGACCGGCCAGTCCACCAAGAGGACGCCCTTGGCGTCAAAGACATAAAGGTCGTCAAACACCGTCAGCAAGGCCTTCTCATCTTGGAGCAGCTTTTCCAGAATGTCCTGCTGCCCCATCGAAGCCGCAGGCACATGGCTGGCCACTTTCTCCAGCATGTTGACGCTGTGTAGCAGTTTTTCATCCAGGTGACTGGCCAGCTCACTCAACTGACGAAATTCGTGCTTTTCAATCCTCTGCACGATGTCCGTGCGGATCACCTGAAACTGCAAGGCAAATTGAGACAGCAGCAGTGCGATGGCCATGGTGATGGCACCGAGGGACAGCTGTAATTTGAGGCTGAGGTTTTTCATCGATCGTTCAGGCTTGCGGCGTTTTCCGTGGTGTTGACTGACTGGCCATGAGTGAAATGCGCTGACAAGGCGTACCGCGTGACGAGTGGGAAGGTGAAGAGCCTTCGATTCTAGTCTTCGGCTCTATTTTTTTAACCCTTATTAATTCGTATTGGCCTATTTAAGTATCGAGAAATGACCCTAAAAACAAAAAACTCGGTCGCT
>JANQXJ010000132.1 GCA_030729445.1 Limnohabitans sp.
CGCCTGTTTTTGCGCAACCACACAGTGGACGTGCGCATCGGTGCGCACGACTTCGAAAAGCTGGGCCCCCAGCGCATCGTCTTCAATGTGGAACTGTTCGTGCCCTACAGCGCGTCCACCCCCACACAAGACGATTTGGCCGAGGTGGTGGACTACGACTTCATCCGCGAGGTGATTGCGCGCCGGGTGGCCATTGGCCACATCGTGTTGCAAGAGACTTTGTGCGACGACCTGATGCGCGAGCTGATCGCGCACCCGCAGGTGCAGGCGGTGCGCCTGTCCAGCTGCAAACCCGATGTGTACCCGGACTGCGAAGCCGTCGGAGTCGAAATCTTCCAAATCAAACCCGCGC
Source organism: Limnohabitans sp. (assembly GCA_030729445.1). Lineage (GTDB taxonomy): Bacteria > Pseudomonadota > Gammaproteobacteria > Burkholderiales > Burkholderiaceae_C > Limnohabitans_A. Next base: position 353 of record JANQXJ010000132.1, read on the forward strand.
CATGAAAACCCCAGCCGGACACCAAACCCTGGAGCTGACCGGTTTGCGCTTTGACGCCAACCTGGGCATCCTGGAACATGAAAAAACCGACCCGCAGCCGATTCAGGTGGACGCCGAGCTGAACCTGGGCACGCAGCCCCTGCTGCCCAGCGACGACGACATCCATTCGGTGCTGGATTACCGCAAAGTGCGCAAGATCATCATCGATGAATGCACGGCTGAGCACATCAACCTGCTGGAAACATTGATCGGCAAACTCTCGAACCGCTTGATGCAATTGCCCGGCGTGTTGGGCGTGCGCGTCAAGATTGCCAAACTTGAAATTTTTGAAGACTGCGAAGTGGCCATTCGCATGGAAACCGGACAGTGGTGAACCTCATGAACACAGACATAGACACAGACAAAGAAGCAGACAACGCCTGGGTACAAGCACAAGCCGAATCAGAGGCCGCCAAGGCCGTCAAGATCGAACGCGAAACCCACAAGCTCGAAAAACGCCTGTGCCGCCAGATGGGGCAAGCCATCAGTGACTTCAACCTGATCGAAGCGGGCGACCGCATCATGGTCTGCATGTCGGGCGGCAAAGACAGCTACGGCATGCTGGACATCTTGCTCAAGATGAAGGCCCGTGCCCCGGTGGACTTCGAGCTGGTCGCGGTCAACCTGGACCAAAAGCAGCCTGGCTTTCCAGACCACATCCTGCCCGCTTACCTCAAAGAGCTGGGGGTGGAGTTCCACATCGAGACACAAGACACTTACTCGATCGTGAAAGACAAGATCCCCGAAGGCAAGACCATGTGCAGCCTGTGCTCGCGCCTGCGCCGGGGCATTTTGTACCGCGTGGCGCGTGAGCTCAAATGCAACAAGTTGGCACTCGGCCACCACCGCGACGACATGCTGCAGACCTTCTTTTTGAACATGTTTTTTGGCGGCAAGCTCAAAGGCATGCCCCCGAAGTTGGTGAGCGACAACGGCGAGTTCATGGTGATCCGGCCACTGGCCTATGTGGCAGAGTCCGACCTGATCCGTTGGGCAGAGCACCGACAGTTCCCCATCATTCCGTGCACACTCTGTGGCAGCCAGGAAAACCTGCAGCGCCTGCAAGTGGGCAACATGCTGCGCGAGTGGCAAAAGAAGCACCCCGGCCGGATTGAAAACATGTTTGCCGCTTTGCAAAATGTGGTGCCCTCGCATTTGATGGACGCCAAGCTGCACGGCTTCAAGGACCTGAAAATCACGGGCGTCGAATCGGATGACGGCGACAAAGCCTTTGACGAGGAAGAGTTCAAGGAGCCCTCTTTGCCGGGCATTCAGGTCATCTCCATGTGAACCTCTTGGGAACAACGCATGCGCACAACAACTCAGCATCTCACGCGGTGGTTTTTGATGGCCTCGGCTGCACTGGCCTTGAGTTGGCTGTCGGGCTGCGCCTCGATGCGCCTGATCGACAGCGATGTGGTTTCTGTGGCGGCCGCGCCGCCCGGCATGAGTTTGCAAGGCGCCAAGTACCGTTTCGAGCGCCTGCCCTCGCAAGTGCACAACCCCGAAGCTGGTCTGGCCGAACAGCAAGCTCAGGCCGCCATGACGGCAGTGGGTTTGGTGCGAGACGATGCCGCAGCCAGCCTGAGCGTGATGGTGGGCTTTAGCGGCACGCAATACGAGGCCGACCCTTGGGGCCGCCCCCTCGGGCCGGGCTGGACACCTTACGGCAGCATCGCCATCGGTTCGGGTTTTGGTCGGAACTTGGGCTCGCACGTCGGACTGGGTGTGGGCATGCGCTTCCCGCCGCCCACACATTACCGGCGCGAAGTCAGCGTGGTCATGCGCGACTTGAAATCAGGCCAGGTGGTCTACGAAACCCGAGCCAGCCACGCCGGACCCTGGAGCGACAGCGTGCCGATCTTTGCCACCTTGTTCCAGGCTGCGTTGGCGAATTTCCCCAACCCACCCGCAGGCCCACGCCGGGTCAACATCGAATTGCCGCGCTGACTTCAGGAATTTATGGAACCGACACGAATTTTGGCAATACGCCACGGTGAGACCGCCTGGAATGTGGACACCCGACTGCAAGGCCACCTCGACATCCCACTCAACGAGGTGGGCCTGCGCCAAGCGCAGCACCTGGCCCAAGCACTGGCACATCGCGAAACCATCGATGCCATTTATGCGAGCGATCTGTCGCGTGCTCACACCACAGCACAAGCCATTGCGCAAGCCCTGGGTCTAACCGTAAAAATACATCCTGGTCTGAGAGAGCGGCACTTTGGCACATTTCAGGGCCGCACGTATGCCGAAATCGAAGCTGAGCTGCCCGAACACGCCTGGCACTGGCGCAAACGTACGCCGGATTGGACGCCGCCGGAGGGTGGTGAGTCTTTGATCACCTTACGTGAACGGATTGTGGCCACCGTGGACGAGCTGGCCGCCCAACATCGTGGCCAACAAGTGGTGATGGTGGCCCACGGGGGCGTGCTGGACATTTTGTACCGAGCCGCCACCCGCCTTGAGCTGCAAGCTCCTCGAACCTGGCAGTTGACCAACACCTCGGTCAATCGCCTGTTGTGGACGCCGCAAGGCCTGTCGCTGGTGGGTTGGGGTGACACCACCCACCTGGATGCCTTGGCCAAAGACGAATCGTCTTTATAAAGCGCTGTTTTGCAGGGCAGCGATGCGCTGCTCAATGGGTGGGTGGGTGCTGAACAACTGACCGATGCCACCGGCAATGCCCATGGCGGCCATGCTCTTGGGCAACTCGGCGGTGTGCACGCCGCCCAAGCGGGCCAAGGCGTTGATCATGGGCTGCTTGCGTCCCATCAGTTGCGCGGCGCTCGCATCGGCGCGGAACTCGCGCTGACGGCTGAACCAGGCCACGATGATGGCCGCGAGAACGCCCAGCAGAATATCCATCACGATGGTGGTCACATAGTAGCCAATGCCTGGGCCAGAATTTTCGCTGTCTCCCTTGCGCAAGAAGCTGTCCACCGCATAACCCACCACGCGGGAGATGAAAACCACAAAGGTGTTCATCACGCCCTGGATCAGGGTCATGGTGACCATGTCGCCATTGGCAATGTGCGCCACTTCGTGGGCCAGCACGGCCTCGATTTCTTCGTGCGTCATGTTTTGCAGCAAGCCCGTAGAGACGGCCACCAAGGCCGAATCACGGAAAGCGCCGGTGGCAAAGGCGTTGGGGTCGCCTTCAAAGATGCCCACCTCAGGCATGCCGATGCCGGCTTTGTCAGCCAGTTTGCGCACCGTGTTCACGATCCAGGCCTCATCGGCATTGGCGGGTTGGTCAATCACCTTGACGCCCGAGGACATTTTGGCGATCCACTTGCTCATCAGCAAAGAAATGATGGCGCCACCAAAGCCCATGATCAGCGCAAAACCGAGCAAAGCACCCAGGTTGAGGCCGTTGGACGTCAGGAAGCGGTTCACGCCCAGCAAGTTGGCGACGATGCCCAACACCAGCACCACGGCCAGGTTGGTCACCACAAAAAGAAAAATGCGTTTCATGTTGAGTTTCACTTTCACCCGAAAGACGCGGGCACGTTGGGACGGATATTAGGGTGTCGGACTACAAAATCAAGCCATGGGCGTGATTTCCGCATTGGCGTACGGTTTTTCCGATGGGCGAGGAATTCTGCGGGGCCGAAATACGCTGACATCGGCGTAAAACGCCGGGTCTTCGTTGGCCAGCCACCAACCGGGTACCCCCAGCAAGGGCAAGGGGCTGAAGGGCTTTTGGGCGAGTTTTTCTGGGGTGAGGTCTTGTGCCAGCCAAGCATCCAGGTCGGTCTGCACCACGCCTTGCGGCACGCGCCACAGGTGCACGGTGATCGACTTGTAGGGCTGCACCGCTTTTTCGAGTGCGGCATGGCCGAAAGTCCACAGCCGTGTGTGCGCCCACTCACTGCGCAAATCCACAAAGGCGTCCATCCAGCGGTGCTCGCTCAAGGCCCCCCACACCGAATCGGAGGTCTGGATCAGCAGCGCGTTTTCGTCGAACACGGTGGCGG
>JANQXJ010000133.1 GCA_030729445.1 Limnohabitans sp.
CCCAGCTGACCAGCAAGGTCATGAGCAAGGAGCCTTCTTCGCGAGGTTTGACATCGAACTTGACGCCGCTGCTGATCAGGTCGCCCACCAGGCCACGGTCCAAATAAGTGGCCGTGGTCTTGATACGCCGGTCATCGACCGTGACAGCCAAGATTTCAGTGCCACCAGGGCTTTCGGAAATCGTGGCACTCTTGATCCTGTTGCTGCGCACCTCTTCCAAAAAATCAGAATAGCCAATGGCGTTCGCACCAGCGACACCGCGGTTGTCAAATTGTTTGAACAAGGTGAACAGCACCATGGCAATCACCATCCAGACGGCAATTTTGGAAAACCAGGGGTTATTCAAGAGAGACTCCAATCGAAAAAAATGATTGTCTCCATTCTAGGCCTGCCGGAAGCCTTGGTGACAGCTGCGAGGGGTTTGGCCCTCAAAAACCTCGGAATTAAGCCATCAAACCCCGTGAATCAGGCCCATGCCCACCAAAAAAGTCTCTGACGATTTGTCCCGGGAGGATTTGGGCTTGATCGGCTTGACCACCTTGAACGTCTCCTTGAACATCTTGACGATCTGGCTGTAGCCGCTGCCGTGAAAGACCTTGACCACCAAAGCGCCCTGCGGCTTCATGTGATTTTGGGCGAACTCGACAGCCAGCTCGATCAAGTGTTGGACCCGGGCCGCGTCGGATGATTCGATGCCCGATAAATTGGGGGCCATGTCGGACACCACCACATCCGCCTGACGCCCTTGCAAGGCCGCCTCCAGCAGGGCGGCAACTTCGTTTTCGCGGAAATCCCCCTGAATGAACTGTACCCCCTCCACCGGCTCCATGGGCAGAATGTCCAAAGCGATGATGCGGCCGTTGAGCTCACCCACAGCCGCCCCGTCAGGTGACAAGCGGCGGCGCAAATACTGACTCCAGGCGCCGGGGGCAGACCCCAGGTCCACCACCAAGTTACCAGGCCGGATCAGGCTCAGGGTCTCGTCGATTTCCTTGAGTTTGTATGCCGCCCGCGCCCGATAACCCTCTTTCAGGGCCAGTTTCACGTAGGTGTCATTCACATGGTCGTTTAACCACGCTTTGTTGACCTTTTTACTTTTGGTTTTGACTTTCATTCTTTTGCGTCCTTGCGGGGATAATACGGGGATGCCCCAAATACAACTCACACCTGCCGAGCGCAAAGTTTTTCGCGCCGATGCCCATCACCTGGATCCGGTCGTCATGATCGGCGGCGATGGCCTGACCCCTGCCGTCATCAAGGAAACCGAAGCGGCCCTGAACGCCCACGGCCTGATCAAGATCCGCGTGCTGGGCGATGACCGCGCTGCACGCGAAGCCATGTTCGCGCAACTGGCCGATCAACTCAGCGCTGCGCCCATCCAGCACATTGGCAAACTGCTGATCCTTTGGCGGCCACAGCCTGAAAAAGTCAAAGAGCACGACGACGACCGCAAAGCCGGTCCACGCGACTTCAAAATTCTCAAATACAGCTCACGCGGCGGTCAGCGCCCTGAGGTCAAGACCGTGCGTGTCCTGGGCAACCAACGCCTGGCCGCTGGCGGCCAGATCAAGCGGGCCAAGCCCAAGCAAAAATCGGTCAAAAAAGGCCGCCACGACTGAAGGCTCCGGCTTCAAAAACAGCGCCCGCACCCGGGGCTGATATCCCTCACCAAGGCCGCCCAACAGCGGCCTTTGTTTTGGCTCAAACGTAGGACACGCCCACAATTTCGTATCGGCGCACGCCACCCGGCGCCTGCACTTCGGCCACATCGCCCTCTTCCTTGCCGATCAAGGCGCGTGCAATCGGGCTGCTGATGTTGATCAAGCCGAGTTTCAAATCGGCCTCGTCCTCGCCCACGATTTGGTAGGTCACGGCCTCACCCGAGCTCTCATCTTCCAACTCGACAGTGGTGCCAAACACCACGCGGCCGCCCGCATCCACAGACGCCGGGTCGATGATCTGCGCGGCCGACAGCTTGCCTTCGATTTCCTGAATTCGGCCTTCAATGAAGCCCTGACGGTCTTTGGCCGCATCGTATTCGGCGTTTTCGCTCAGGTCGCCCTGGGCACGCGCTTCGGCAATGGCTTGGATCACGCCGGGGCGGTCCACCGTTTTGAGGCGGTGCAACTCGTCCTTGAGTTTTTCAGCACCACGTTTGGTGATCGGGATGGTTGACATGTTCGGTTCTCCAAAAGCAAACCGCCGAGTTTTGGAACTCGGCGGTCAATCACAGCATTATGCCTTGCACCCTGTCAGGGGTGCAGAGCCACAAAACCAGGTTCAGGTTGCCAGTTGCGCGTGCATTTCCTGAATGGAAATCACGTCCAGCTGGTCCATGTACTTCATGCCTTCCACCGCCGCTTCTGCGCCTGCGATGGTAGTGAAGGTCGTGACGCGGTTGAGCAAAGCCGAGGTGCGGATGTGGCGCGAGTCGGCAATCGCATTGCGGCGCTCTTCGACCGTGTTAATAACCAGCACAACTTCGTTGTTTTTGATCATGTCCACGATGTGCGGGCGGCCTTCGGTCACCTTGTTCACCGTGGCACAAACTACCCCTGAAGCTTGAATAGCGGCGGCCGTGCCCTTGGTGGCCACCAACTCAAAGCCTTGGGCCACCAACTGGCGTGCCACTTCGATGGCACGCGCCTTGTCGTTATTTTTGACCGAAATGAACACCTTACCCGAAGGCGTGCCATCGGCTTTGGTGGGGCGTGGCAACTTGGTGCCAGCACCCATTTGGCTCTTCACAAAGGCTTCGCCAAAGGTTTTGCCCACGCCCATGACTTCCCCTGTGGACTTCATCTCGGGGCCGAGGATGGTGTCAACGCCTGGGAACTTCACGAAGGGGAAAACGGCTTCTTTCACGCTGAAATATGGCGGCGTGACTTCTTTGGTAATGCCTTGGGTGGCCAGAGTCTGGCCCGCCATGCAACGCGCGGCCACCTTGGCCAACTGGATGCCGGTGGCTTTGGAGACGTATGGCACGGTGCGGGAAGCGCGAGGGTTGACTTCCAGCACGTAAATCACGTCTTGGTCGTCCACATGCTGGATGGCGAACTGCACGTTCATCAAACCCACCACATTCAAAGCACCGGCCATGGCGGCCGATTGGCGCTTGAGTTCATCCACTGTGGCGGACGACAGCGAGTAAGGCGGCAATGAGCAAGCCGAGTCGCCACTGTGCACACCCGCTTGTTCGATGTGCTCCATCACGCCACCAATGAAGGTCTTGCCTTCGGGGTCACGCAAACAATCCACATCGCACTCGATGGCGTCGTTCAAGAAGCGGTCGAGCAGCACAGGCGAGTCGTGTGAGACTTTGACCGCTTCGCGCATGTAGCGCTCCAAGTCGCGTTGCTCGTGCACGATTTCCATGGCGCGGCCACCCAGCACATAGCTTGGGCGCACCACCAAGGGGTAACCCAGCGCAGCAGCTTTTTCCAAAGCCTCGGCTTCGGTGCGCGCAGTGGCGTTGGGGGGCTGACGCAAACCGAGGTCCTGCAGCAGTTTCTGGAAACGCTCACGGTCTTCGGCCGCATCGATCATATCGGGGCTGGTACCAATGATGGGCACGCCTGCGGCTTCCAAGTCAAGGGCCAACTTCAAAGGCGTTTGGCCTCCGTATTGAACGATGACACCTGTGGGCTTTTCCTTGTCGACGATTTCAAGCACGTCTTCCAAAGTGACGGGCTCAAAGTACAAACGGTCCGAGGTGTCGTAGTCGGTCGACACGGTCTCGGGGTTGCAGTTGACCATGATGGTTTCATAACCGTCTTCGCGCATGGCCAAGGCAGCGTGCACGCAGCAATAATCAAACTCAATGCCTTGACCGATGCGGTTCGGGCCGCCACCCAGCACCATGATTTTTTTGTTGTTCGTGGGCTCGGCTTCGCACTCGCCGTCACCGTTGCCTTCGTAGCAGGAGTACATGTAGGCGGTGTCCGTGGAGAACTCGGCGGCGCAGGTGTCCACGCGTTTGTAAACGGGACGGATGTTCAGCGCATGGCGACGGGCACGAACCACATGCTCGGTGGTTTTGAGCAACTTGGCCAAACGACGGTCTGAGAAACCTTTCTTCTTGAGCGCACGCAGCTCATCGGCCGTGACAGCTTCAAGCGTCGTGGTTTCAAGCTCCAATTCGATCTTCACGATCTCTTCGATCTGCACCAAGAACCAAGGGTCGATCTTGGTCAAGGCAAACACTTCGTCCACGCTCAGGCCCATGGCAAACGCATCACCCACGTACCAAATGCGCTCAGGCCCGGGCTCGCCCAGTTCCTTCTCGAGCACTTCGCGGTCTTGGGTTTTTTCGTTCATACCGTCCACGCCCACTTCCAAGCCGCGCA
>JANQXJ010000134.1 GCA_030729445.1 Limnohabitans sp.
CCGCTTGCACGCAGTCCACTGCGCCATCCAGCAGGGGCAGGGTGCTCATGGTCAGTTCTGCGTCCACGCCGGACGGACGGGTCATCTCCACCAGGTGGCCCAGCAGGCCAAAGCCTGTCAGGTCGGTGCAGGCGGTGGCGCCGTGGGCGCGCAAAATCTCAGCGCCCGATTGGTTGGACAGCACCATCGACTTGAGCGCCGCATCGATCCAGCGGCCCTTGGCGGCGTAGCGGGCATGCGCGGCAAACAGGGTGCCGGTGCCAATCGGTTTGGTCAGCAGCAGCACATCACCGGGCTGCATGCCGCCCTTGCGCATCACGCTGTCCATCTTCTCGTCGATCAGCCCGTTGATGGCAAAGCCCAGGGCCAGCTCGGCACCTTCGCCCGTGTGCCCGCCTACCAAGGCGCAGCCTGCGGCGTTCAGCACCTCGATCGCGCCACCCATCATTTGGGTCAGCAGGTCTTCGACCTTGCTCTCCAGACCCGGCGGCACGGTGACCACGGCGGTGGCGGTTTGGGGTTCGCCCCCCATGGCAAAGATGTCGCCCAGCGCGTGGTTGGCGGCCACTTTGCCAAACACATAAGGGTCGTCGATGAAGGCCCGGAAAAAATCCACCGTCTGCACCACGGCCATGCCCGGCGGCACACGCACCACAGCCGCGTCGTCTGGCGAATGCAGGCCGATCAGCACGTCCGGACGCTCTACAGGCTGCAATTGCCCCAAGGCGCGGGACAAAATGCTGGCGCCGACTTTGGCACCACACCCCCCGCATCGCATCGCAATGGCCGATATGGCCTGCAGCGACTCTTCGGAAGTCAGGTTCAGCTGGGTGGTGTGCCCCTTGCCTTGGGCCTGAATGTCTTTGAGCAGCTGCCCCATGGCCTGCACGGCTTCGCGCACCTGTGCCCCTGCTTGGGAGGGGCTGCCTGTTCCGGGCATGGCCGGGAACTCGGTGAAGCGGCGCATGAACTCGCGGTCGATGCGGTCCTTCCAGCGCCAGACCCATGCCCCAGCAAAGCCCAGTGACCCGCGTGAGGCTACTGCGAAGCGGTTGCCCGTGGAAATGAGCGCCAGCCAATGGCGTTGCGGGTCGTAGGCCAGCAGCTTTTGACCACGCAAGCTGCGGCGCAAATTCTCGGCCAAGGGCTTGGCCATGCGCACGGCAAACACCCCGGCTTTTTCCAGCGGGCGTTCCACAAACGAGGCGATGTCGCCCGCCGCAAACACCAGCGGGTCGTTCAGGGTTTGCAACTGCGGGTGCACCAGGATGCAACCTTGCTTGTCCAGCGCCAGGCCTGTGCTTTGCAGCCAAGCGGGACCACCGGCTTGGGTCACCCACATGGTTTCGTCCGCATCGAAGGTGCGCCCGTCGCGCGTGTGCAGACAACCGGGTGAGACCTCAATGACTTCGGCCGAGGTGTGCACTTCGACGTTGCGTTCTTGCAGCACTTGTGCAAACCGTTTTCGCACACCCGGGTTGTGCGTGGGCAAGATCGTGTCGCCCGAAGTCAGCAACACGAATTTCAGGTCCTCGGGGCTGCGGCCCAAGGCTTTGAGTTCGTTGCGCAAGCGGTATTGCATGGACAGCACCAACTCGATGCCGCCTGCGCCTGCGCCCACCACCGCAATCGTCATGCGGCCCCGGTGCACAGGCCACTGGCGGGCTTTGTCCATCAGGGCCAACCAGCGCTGGTTGAATTGTGCAATCGGCTTGACCGGCACGGCCAGCGATTGGGCCCCCTCGACATGGCGCACTTGGGGTGTCGAGCCGATGTTGATGGACAACAGGTCGTAGGCCACGGGTGGCCGGTTTTGGCAAATGATTTTCTGGTTTTGGCGGTCGATGCCGACCACGGCATCGTGGTACAGCCGCGCCCCAGCAAAAGCACACAGGCGGCCCAGGTCGATGTGCACCTCGTCAAAGCTGTAATGGCCCGAAATGTAGCCCGGCAGCATGCCCGAGTAGGGGGTGTCGATGTCGGTGCAGATCACGGTGATGCGCACGCCCGGCTCGGGCTTCATGGCGAACATGCGCAGCACGCCCACATGGCTGTGGCCGCCCCCGACCAGCACCAGGTCGCGCAGCACGGGTTGAGCAGATGGTTTCATCAAATTGTCCAGAGGTCTTGCACTAAGCGGTGCAAGGCGGCACGTTCGGCCTGAGGTTCAAACAAGGGTGCGCGCAAGGCGCACTGATGCCTCAAGTGTGCCACCAGGCCGGGACCTTTTTGTGGTGAGCTGCATGCCTGTAATAAATGAGCCAGGCCCTGCGCATCACCGGGCTCAAAGTAGCCCGCGTAATCCTCGCCCAGCAGACCCACATTGCCGTCGATGCGCGAGGCCAGCACGGGCGTGCCGCTGCAAATCGCCTCCATCAGCACATGGGCGCCGCCTTCCATGCGGCTGCAGTGCACCAACAGGTGCGCACGCTGGATGCGTTGCATGGTTTGCGCATGCGGCACCGCCCCCAGCCACCGGTAATGCGGACACTGCGCTTGGGTGGCTTGTGCGGCCTGGCCCAGCGCGGGGTCGAGTGCGGCGCCAATGTGGTCAATGAAAACGCCTGCGTCTGGCGGTAACTGTCGCGCGGCAGCCATCAGGGTCAGCGGGTCTTTTTCATCGCGCAAGTGGCCCACCATCACCACGCGCAAGTGGCGTGCGGTTTTGGGCAAAGTCTTGCGCGAGCCGGTGGACTGAAAAATCACACGGGCCTTGGCTTGGTGCTCAGGGGGCAGGTTTTTCACGCCCAAGCCTTGCAACACCACCAGGGAGTGCGCCAGAGCCAGCGAGCGCTGCGCCTGCGGGTCGTGTGTGATGTCGCGGTACAGGTCGGTACCAGTCATCACCACGCCCAGGCCGCGCGGGCCATGCCGGTCGTGCCAGGCTTGCACCGAGTCGGCCGAGCGGCGGGCGTGCAGGGCCAGCATCACGTCGTCTTGGGTAGCCTTCGCGTCGGGCCACTGGCGCACGATGCGGGCAGAATGCGCAGACAACATCTGTTGCCAGCGTCGCGCAGTTTGCCAGTTGCCGTTGTTGGCCTCAGCCAAAGCAGGGCTGACAATCACCACACGAAGTTTTTGCATGGGCGGTTTATACATGAATGGCAGTAACACGGTGGGGGCAGGGCAGGTTCCAACCAGCACCACATGGGCTGGGGTTTTTGACCGTTCTTTTGTGGGCTGTCAGGGGCCCGTGCACAGCGTTGTGCGCACTGCCGGTCCTGCGGTTTTGGCCCAGGCCCTGCAATGCACCCGCGCCCGCACGATGGGCCTGATGCAGGCCTGGCAAAACGTCATGCCCGATCTGTCGGTGCCACCCCAACCGGGGATGAACCCGCCGTTGTGGGAGTGGGGCCACATTGCCTGGTTTCAAGAGTGGTGGACGGTGCGCAACCGCCAGCGTTATTTGGTCACGCGCAGTGCCAGCGCGGGCGAAGCTTTTGATGCCTCTTTGTTGCCCGATGCCGATGCGCTCTACAACTCCAGCGAGGTGGCGCACGACAGCCGTTGGGCCTTGCCTTTGCCCGATCTGGCCGGGACGCAGGCCTATTTGGCGCAGGTGCTGCAGCGCAGCCTGGGCCACTTGCAAGCGCTTGAGGCTCTGCACGCAGGCGGGCAGACCGCCACAGACGAGGCGCTTTACTTTTGGCGCTTGGTCTTGCAACACGAAGACATGCACAACGAAGCTTCGGTCTACATGGCCCAAGCGCTGGGGCTGGCTTTGCCACCGGCCTTGTGTTGGCGTGAACCCGCATCTGGTGATGCGCGTGGGTTGGAAACGCATTTGGAGCTGACAGGGTCCATTCATGTCCCCGCGCAGGTCCACTCACTGGGCTGCTCAGGGCCGGGGTTTGCCTTTGACAACGAGCGCCAGGCCCATCCGCAGGCCTTGGCGGCGTTTGAGATCGATGTTGCAGCCGTGAGCTGGGCCCTTTATTTGCCTTTTGTGCAAGCCACCGGCCATGCGCTGCCGCCCCATGTGCGCTGGGTTGACGGCGCGTGGCAAGCACAGCAATTTGGCCAGTGGCAGCTGCTCGACCTGATGGCTCCGGCGGTGCACCTGAATGCACACGATGCCCAGGCTTGGTGCCAATGGGCGGGGCGGCGCCTGCCCACCGAAGCCGAATGGGAATGCGCCGCGCAGCAGCCGGGTTGGGTGTGGGGCCAGGTGTGGGAGTGGACGGCCAGCGACTTTGCGCCTTATCCGGGCTTTGAGGTGCACCCTTACCGCGACTATTCAGCGCCTTGGTGGCACA